>CAYGQJ010000053.1:0-10798 GCA_964351845.1 uncultured Flavobacteriaceae bacterium
GTACGCTTTCGCACTTCGGCTAGGCTCAGTATAAACTTCTGCGTCTCTGCGCTCCTTGAAAGCGTATAAAAGATTAATTAAAGTGAGGAAAAAAGTATGAGACCGTGAACTTTACTTCCCACAGCCTCATACTAGTTAGGTTATGCAATTTCAATTTTACGCTTTTGTGGTGCTTCTAGTTCTTTATTTTTTTGAAGCGTAAGCTTTAAAATACCATCCTGGTAATTTGCACTCACCTCTTGTTTTTGGTTAACCGTAGAAGGAATTTGAAGTTGACGTTTGAAACTTTCGTAACTAAATTCTTTACGAGAATAATTTTCCTTTTCTTCTACGTTTTCTTTGTTTTTTGAGGCACTTACAGAGAGAATATCATCTGCGACTGTAACATCAATCTCCTCTTTTGAGAACCCTGGGACAGCAAGTTCTATTTCAAAATGATCCTCATTGTCTTTTACATTCATCGCTGGCATATTTCTCCTACTTGTAAAAAAGTCATCCTCAAAAAAACCATCTGAATTCATCAAGTCATTAATCCCTCCGTCTAACCACGGAAATCTGTTTCTGTTAAATTTAAGTAGTGACATCATAATAAAGTTTTAAATATTACTTCCTTAAAAGTACGATGGACGCCTATCAAAAACTATGATATTGGTCAGTAACGCTCTGAAAAACTACTTTTTATTTCGCTTTAAGATCCCACCACAGTATTCAAAAATATTTGATTTAAGTGTCTTATAGGTGGTCATAAATTGAGTATAATCTGTCGACAGCATTTGCTGTTTTTTCTCAATAAATGGGTCAAGAGGTGTTCTATCGTGAGACTCCATAATTCCTCCCAATTCGTTGTCATAATTAATCACAAGCTCCTGTATCTTTTTATACGCTGTATTGATGTCTAGAAGTTGCGTTTTAAACTGCTCAAGACGCTCAAAAAGATTCGGTGTATTGGGCTCAAATACATAGGAATGTATGAGTTGTTGGATAAAATGAAGTTCGTTCTCAATAAATAGAAGGTTTGATTTCCATTCTTTTGCTTCTGAGTGATAGCTGGTCTGTATATTTTGGGTGTGTGTTGCCATAATCTCGTGATGTATCTTTTTAATAAAAGATAAAATTAAGTCCTCTTCAAAAAAGAAACTATGACATTAATCAGCTATGTACATTTCAGAGACTTGATGAAGGTTTGGGATCTCTACATTCCAATGAAAATGATGTTGTAATTTTACTCTAAAGGCGTCGCTTGCACTGGCTTCTCCATGTATCAAAAACACTTTTTCTGGGATGTTTTTAATGGCACTTACCCACTCTAGTAAATCCTTTTGATCTCCATGGGCAGAGAGGCTTTGTATTTGGTGTACTTGTGCTTTTACGGGGTAATACTTTCCATAAATTTTCACTTCATGTACGCCTTCTTGTAATTGGCGCCCTCGGGTACCTTCTGCTTGGTATCCAACCAATAAAATACGCGTTGTGGGGTTATCTATAAGTTGTTTCAAGTAGGTAAGTACCCGTCCGCCTGTAACCATCCCACTCCCAGCAATGACAATTTTTGGGATGGGCTTATCGATCACTTCCCAAGTTTCTCTATAGGAGGTGACAATATTGATATGATTACACATGGCTTTGTATTCTGTGGGGCTTATTTTATGCCATTCTGGAAAGCGTTCAAATACAGAAAGTACATTGTTTCCCATAGGACTATCTACATACACAGGAATATTTGGAATCCGATTTTTAAGATGTAATTGCCACAGGATGTACATCAACGTTTGTAATCGTTCTACCGCAAAGCTTGGTATGATAAGCGTTCCTCGGGTATGGACAAGTTCTTTAATGAGATCAATTAATTTTTGTTCTGTATCGTCTTCTTGATGTAATCTATCACCATACGTGCTTTCTAAAAACAGAAAATCTGCCCATTCAGGTTTTTGTGGGGCTCTTAATAAAAGATCGTGAGGTCGCCCTATATCTCCAGAAAACACAAAAATGGTTTCATTTATTTTTAATTCAATATACGTGGCGCCTATAATATGCCCAACAGGCATCCATCTACAGGAAATAGCGTTGTGAAGTTCTATCCATTTTTCTGGTTCAATGACTTTAAACTGTGTGATGGTTTTTTGCGCCTCTTTTTCGGTGTAAAAAGGGAGCGCTGGATGGTGTTTTGTAAACCCTTCTTTGTTAGCGCGTTCTGCATCTTCTTCGTGTATTCTAGCGCTATCTTTTAAAATAATAGCTGCAATTTCGAGTGTGGGAGATGTCCCTAAAATCGGACCTTTAAAGCCTTGTTTTACCAATCTTGGTAAATACCCTGTATGATCTAAGTGTCCATGCGTTATTAAAACGAGATCTATCTTTGAAACATCAAAAGGTAATGACTCCCAGTTTTGCGCTCTTAATTCTTTAAGCCCTTGAAACATGCCGCAATCAATAAGTATATTGAAGGTAGGGGTTTCGATAAGAAACTTAGCGCCTGTGACTGTTTTTGCTGCTCCTAAAAAATGAACTTTTATTTTTTGAAGGGAAGTGGCTTTAGACATGACAAAGTAGTTTTAGTTCGTTAAGAATACGTTCTTTTCGTGTTTCAGAAATACCTAAATGGTCTAAGTAAAAAGTGGCAACTAGTACTTGCTTACACAGTACAATCCCTCTCTCTAATAAAAACACTTTCTCTCTATTGGAAAGCAGTGTAGATACGGTAATAGGATACAGTCCAATTCTGTCAATTCTATCTTTTAGGCCGTTACCCTTAGGGGAATCCCAACTTAACAGATAGAGTCCCGCACATTGGCCATAGTGTATGGCATCCTTTGTAAAACGAGTATTGGTGGCTACCCAACCTGCATGCTTGTAGGCTTGCGACTGGGTTGCGATCACATCTTGATATCGAGAATGGATGTATAAAGGGATTTTTACGTCACAATTACGCCCTTCTTCACCATGAAATTTACACTCGACAAATAGTTTTTCAGTATTCTTAGTAGCGACGACATCGATCTCATGAGACACACACTTGCCTTGTAATTGCTGACTTACGGCTACTTGATACCCTGAGTGGCTTAGGATTTCTGCTATAAAATGTTCAAAAGGAAAGCCTGTAGGGCCTAATTCATAAATTGCCTTTTTGAGTTTGTATTTGGAAGCAAAAACAGATTTCTTCTTTTTAAGCAATACAAACGCTCGGTTATAGATTTCTCTGGTAGAAATGCCTTGATACAATTCGTCGCGAACAATACCTATAATTTGTTGAATGTCCTTTTCGTTTGCACCACTATGTCGGAGTGATTTCTTGAGTTTTGGCAACGAAAAATCTACCTTCTCCCCTGACGATTTCTGAATCTTTATGTTTGATTTTCCTTTCATCGTCGTTGTGATGGTTTCTTAGAACGTATGACGTGTTTGGTCTGGGTTTAAACAATGCTTCTTTACTGTTGTGAAGTTTGTGGGTATGCTTTCCTACTTCGGCTAGGCTCAGTATAAACCTCTGCATCTCTGCGATCCTTGAAAGTGTATAAAAAAGAACTCTTTATTGTTTACTAATACTCCTTAAAAAAGTCACGAATTAATGCTTTTGTTTGATTTTCGGTCATACTGTCAACAGTCTTCAAAGTAACGACCTTACTCGAAAGTTTCTCATATCTTTCTTTGAGTTCTTTTCTGAATTTCTCCGCAGTTTCTGCCGGTCCAAATAATGCTAGCTGATCTACATCTTCTATGTTTTCGGCAATATTTTTAAAATAGCTTCTCAATTGGTTTTTCTCGTGTGCCAGGTATTTACTGTCATGCACCACATCTTGAGGCCCTCCCTTAAGTCTGGTGCCTGAACCTCCTCGTATATTGAAGCTATCTACTTCTGAAGGAATAGTTTCAAAATGTTCACCGTTTTCTGTGATATGAAGGATGAACGCTTGGCGTTTATCCATCCAGATTCCTATATTTTTCATATGTGTTCTATGTTAGTTTCTAAAATCGTGTAAAGCCATAATAGGCACTTTTGAGTACATTCCAATCTCTTTGACCATGGGTCTGGAAAGCAAGCTTCCAAAAAAGGTATGTTTCTTATTGATAAAAGCGATCATATCACTATCTCGGCTTTCAACAAAATACCTGACAGCTTCCGAAGTAGATGATCCATGCAGCGTATGAAATGTGTAGTCTACCTCTTCAAAGCATTCTTCCAATAACTGTTTGTTATTTTCTTGAAGAGCGTTTAGGGCGTCATCTGTCGCCACATGGACGATACAAATAGTTGCTCCTGTCTGTTTTGCGATCCCTGTAAGGTATTGTAACTCTCTACGCTTAAAGTGTGTTTTATAACTGGTAGGGAATACAATTTCTTTGAGTGTGCCAAATCGAGCTTCTTCTGGGACTGCCATAACAGGGCAGTTTCTCAAATTCTCCATAATTGAAATGGCATTACTCCCAAAAACAACGCCGCTTGCATTGGTACTTCCTTTGGTTCCCATCACTACCATATCGATATCTTTTTTTTCTACAATGTCTTTAAGACCCGCTAGTAATGAATTGAATTGTGATAGAGTGTAAAATGAATGTTTCTCATTAGGATCCCTGAAAGAAAGCATATCTAATATTTTTGCAAGCCCTTCTTCTGATTTCTTTTTTTCTCTTTGATATTCCAATTCGCCAGGTTCTGGGACCATCATATTTTCAAGCGCATAGCCCCTGACTGTAAAAAGGTTAAGAATATAAAATTCACATTCTTTGTCCTTAAACAAATCGGTTGCATAGCTTATAGCATTCCATGCATTTTTTGAAAAATCTGTGGGTAGTAAGATTTTAGTTTTCATAATGACTTAAGGATTTATGTTGATTAAAAATAGCGGTAATTAAAGGAAGTAACTATGATATTTATCAATCTTGATCTGTAAATATTAAAACCGGAACTGTTGAATGAAATCCTATATTTTCTACAATGTTTTCTTTGAATAGTTTTTTTATAAGACTGTATTTATGATACGTAAGCACTAGTAAATCTACATCCATTTTCTTAACAAACTCCTCGAGTACTTTTTCTTTTTTTGATGTATTTTCAAGCCAATGGGTGGTATAATCCACATCTGAAAGGCTGTCCTTTGTTTTCTTATAATTAGTTTCAAAAACATGTTCAGGGCTTTTTTGATCATAAATATGCGTGATTTTTACCGTTGCATTGTTGGGTTTTATGATCTCTTTTAATGTATGAATCGCATGTGTAAAAATGGGCGTTTTAAAGTCTGTTGCGAGTGCAATCACTTTAGGAGGCATAAAACTTGCATTTTCTGGAACCACTAGGATGGGGAGTTTCCGTATTTTTTTAATTAGTTTAATGGTCTGGCTTCCCATAAAAAATTGTTGCATTCCTGAAGCGCCTTTTGTTCCCATAATAACAAGGCTAATTGGTTTTTGCATTTGCAATTTATTGATGCTTTTAAACAAGGGAAAACCTGTCATAATGGTTTCAAAGTGAACTCTCAACCCTTCTGTATCTCTAGTGATTTTATGGGTTAGTTCTTCAAAACTTTTCGTGACTCTTTTTTCTATATCAAGATATAAATCTTCATTACGACCAATATCTATTCTACTAGTGGACATTGAAAATTCATTTTCATATGAATGAATAAGCACGATGGTGTATTCTTCATTTGGAAAAAGTCGTGTAGCATATAACAAGGCATTATAGGCATTATCTGAAAAATCGGTAGGAACGGCAATGTATTTCATAGTACTATTATTTACATAAACAAAGGGTATTAAACCATAGATCCCTCTGAAAAAGTGGAATTAGCCTGCCTGCCGGCATAGGCAGGTTCAACTAGTTATTTTGAATTCGTCCTATGACTTTTTCAAAATAATGTTTCACTAATAACTCATTATAAAACTAAGAGATACTGAAAACAGAAACTATGATATTAGTCAGTTAACGAGGGTAATACCAAAAACGGGATGGTCGTATGATGTACCATTTTTTTAATAATAGGTTCTCGTACTATTTTCTGTAAGAGGCTTTTAGGATACCTAATCATCGCCAACATATCGATCTCTAATTCATCATTAAAAATAGAAATGGTCGTTTCTATTGTATTAAAATGTGGGATGACATGAAAATGGCACTGCACCTCTACTAATAAATTTTCAAGGGTTGCTAAATGCATTTTTTGATCTTTAGAAAGTATGGGATCGTGATACACTTCTATCATACGTAATGATGCATTCCATTCTTGAACAATGTCAATAAGAGGTTTTAATTCTTCTTTTGAATACGCTCGGGTAAAATTAGTGGCAAAGGCTATTTTCTCGGGGTTTTTATAGACACAATTTTCTGGGATCATAAGTATGGGTCGCTTGATCGTAGCGTTAACGAGTTGAAAGGTATTACTTCCCCATAGTACGCTTTTTAAACCGGTAGCCCCTTTTGATCCCATGACAATAAAATCATAGGCTTCTGTAGGTATTGTTTTGAAGACTTCTTCTAGCGTTCCTAAACGTGCTTTTATCGTGTAGGTATGCTTTCTGTTTTCATTTAAGCCATTGATTTTTACTAAAAGGGCTTGTAGCTGTTCTTCGGCTGCGAGCTTACTGCTTTGATATGTAGTTCCAACTAGCTGCGAGCTTTTTTGCAACAAGTTGACACCAGAAGGTTCATAGGTGTGTAACAACGTAAATGTTACTTCTTCATTTTGCAATAAAAGCCTTGCATAACTCAGTGCATTGTGTGCATTTTGAGAAAAATCGGTGGGAACTATGACGCGTTTCATCTTTATTTTTTTTGAAGAGAAGGAATGACTAAAAAGGGCATTTTGGTATGATGTACGATCTTATTGATTACAGGCACAAATAATATATTTTCAAAAATACTATGACGATTATGTATCATGACCAAAAGATCAATGCGGTGCTTTGATTGAAAGTCTTCGATGGCTTCTAATACGTCCATACCATCACTTATCTGAAATTGATGAGCATTGGCTTTAAAATAGGCATCTAGTGCATCTCGTACTTCTATCTGCCTTTCGTCAAGGGGAACCCCGTAATAGGCATTTAAAAAAATAAGCCGAGAGGTATGCCAATTGCAAATATCTTTTACCATGGATATGCCGCTATTATTCATTGATAATTCATAATCTGTGGCGAATACCACGTCTTTCGGAGCTTTGTAGGTATACATACTAGGAACACAAATAACGGGTACGGTTGTTTTTTGAATTGTATGCATGGTTTGTGAGCCCATAAAAATCTCCTTAAAACCCGAAGCTCCATGCGTCCCCATAACTATTACATCTATCTCATACGTCTCCACACATTCCTTTATCTCCTCAACGAGAAGGTTGCAAGAAGCTATTTTTTCAAACGTGTGTAAGGTGTTAGGGAACATTTTTTTGATCTTCTCTATGGCCTTTGACAGTTTTGCTTCTGATGTTTTTTTATATAATGCTCCTAAGTCTACCTGTAATGACGTGTGGTATTCATAAATAGTAGATGTATATAATGATATAGGAGTGTAGGTATTCAAAAGGTGAAATCTACAGCGTTCCTTTTCCATAAGTTGTACTGCATACTGAAAGGCATTGGTTGCATTTTGAGAAAAATCTGTTGGGATTAATATATTCTTCATGGTGTGATTCGTTTAGCTAGTAACAATGTTTACGTAAGCGGTTATCGCCTTTTTAAATTTTGAAAGACCAGTAATGGAATTTTAGTGTTGAGACTTATTGCATCAATACTCGATTGGTTTAACAACTCTTCCATATAGGAATGTCTAGAGTTGACCATCACAATCATTTCTATCCCCTCTGTCTTGGTGTATGTATTTATTGTTTTTGTAATAGGACCATAATCTCTCCGTACATATTGGATGGTATTATCTCCTAAGCCATATTCAATGAACGCTTTATTGTCTTCTTGCCGTAAGGAAAGTCTATCATAATTAGACAAATACAGCAAATGTATCGTAGCTCTATAGCTCTTTGCCAAACAAGACAATAGTTTTAACTCTCTCATTTTATAAGGCACCATAAAATTTGATGGAAACACCATCTGAGTAGGTCGTTCATAGGTGTACTCAGAAGGAATCCCAAGCACAGGACAGGTCACATACTTAAGCATTTGTAATGTATGACTACCATAGGTAATTTTACTATCATTTGTTGCTCCTTTTGTCCCCATGACAATAAGGTCTATATTTTCTTCTTCTACAATGTCATCTGCAGCATCTATTAGACTTTCAAACACAGCCTTGGGAATGAACGTATGTTTTGGGTTAGGAAAATGGCTTTGTATTTTTTGAAGAGTAGCCTCCAATTGTTGATTAACTTCTATTTCACAAGCCTTTTTATAGGTGTCGAGCGATTCTTTTGAAACCACAGTTTCATTTGCATATACCTGATCTGCATACGCATGGAGAATATAAATATCGGCCTTTTCATACTTAAAATATTGAAGCGCACAGGCAAGTGCATTCCAAGAATTTTTTGAAAAATCTACAGGGATTAAAATCTTTCTCATCAGGATTGGGTTTACTATTCGTATACTCAAAAATATCCCTTGACCTGATCAATAACTATGATTTTTGTCAGCTAAACCGTTTATTCGTGTACGATTAAGAAAGGGGTTTTCTTATGATAATTAATCGTTGTATCTGTTGAAGGAGAAAATAAGAGGTGTTCTGAAAAATTCATGTTCTTAGCAAATAAAATCACAAGATCTACCTGCTGGACATTTATAAAAAATTGTAAGGCTTCATCCATTGTCTGGTTGACCACAAAATGAAAACTGTGCTCTAAATTTGAAAAGGCTTCTTTTAAAAAATGCTTGTTTTCTTTTTGATTGCTACTAGCACTCCCATTGTTCTTTAATAGATTTAATATAGTGAGATGTGCATTTCCTATCGTAACAATATCTGATATGACCTTTAATGCTTTTGAATTGTGCTTAAAGTTAAAATCTGTCAGTAACGCCATTTCTTTAGGAACTGGACAGGGAGTGTCTTGAGGCACTACAAGTGTAGGGCATTTTATGCGAGTAATGACCTCTCGGGTATAGCTCTCAACGATGGTATCTTCAAACACATTAGGCTGTTGTGTTCCTAATACAATAAGATCAATACTATATTCAGTAACGACGTCTCTTACGGTCTTTATAAACCCGCCTTTTCTTTCTAAAGAAGAGATTTTATGATGTGCTGCTATCTGTTTATTTGAAATTTGAAGCCATTCTTTAAATTTAGCGTGAGTAGCAATGTTTTTATGTATTTCTATATCCCCATCATCGGTATTTTGATGGTTTGAAGAAGTATCTACATGAAGGATGTAGAATTGGGAAGAGACATTCTCAAAGAAGCATAATGCGCAATGTAAAGCATTCCAGGATACTTCTGAAAAATCAACTGGAATTAAAATATTTTTCATTCTAGATTATTTGTAACATCCACAAATATATTTTGATGAGTGCTAGCTATCTATGACAAATATCAGTTCAAGTATTGTTTTTTACACAATCCATTCTACACCATTAAATTTCAGTTAATTACCTATTTAAGTAGGAGTTGAACTATCGTCACAATTCCGATAAAAAGAATGAAGAATAGCGAGAGTCGTCTGAATTTACTTTGCGGTATATATGCTAGTATTTTTTTACCTATATAGGATCCTACGATACCAATAACAAGTAGAAAAGGCACATATATGAGATCGTGTTTATGTATATAACCATTGTTATAGTATACAAAAGTACGCGATACATCGATCATTAAATCTATACATGCAGACGTTGCGATAAATACACTTTTTTCCAAATTGAAAGCAGCCATAGTCAATCCCCTAATAGCACCTCCAGTTCCAAGGAGCCCTGCTGAAAGCCCTGAAAAAGAACCACCAATAATGGCATTTTCTTTATTGGGACGTATACTTAAATTCCTTTTTATGATAAACAATAAACTAAGCCCTATTAAAAATACACCTAAGAAAATTTCTAAAAAATAGCTACTAAAAACCTTCGAGAGAAAGCCTCCTATAATCACAAATATAACCGATGGGATTCCGATGTTGAGTAAGAGTTTTTTATCTAACCCTTTTTTAAATAAAAAGATTTTACTGAGATTACTAGATAGATGGAATAGTGCTGTAAGGCCTAGGACAGAATAGAAATCAAAATATAAATTCCCTATGGGTACAAAGAAGACTGACGAACCAAAACCACCAATCGTCCCAATAATTTCAGCAATTAAGGCTAGGAACAAAAAAACTACATTGATATCTTTCATGTACTATGTCATCTAAATGTCTTGTGAAAACAAATATATTTAGATGAATGTTAGATCCCTATGACAAATATCAGCTTACGTAAAGTGGGTTTTTACACGCTTTCGCGAAAGCGTATAGACGCAGAAACCAACATAAAGTATCATCCGAAATGCGAAAGCATACATAGTCTTCCCTACGTAGATTTGACTCAAATTATCCTACCTCTTTGAGCCCTTCTATATCTAGTATTTTAATATTCCTACCTTCAATTTCTATAAATCCACTTTTCTTAAATCCAGACAAGGTACGGATCAAACTCTCTGTCGCGATGCCCGCAACACTTGCCAAGTCATTTCTAGAAATCCGAATTCCTTCTTCTGGTTTTTTATCTAAGATTTCTACAAATTGTAAGATCGTCTGTGCCGTTTTTTTACGTACCGAACTATACGCCATTTGCAATAATTGGGATTTGATATCGGCAAGATTGTTGGTTAAGAGCTCCATGAGTTCTAACGATACTTTTTGGCTTTTTTCTAAGATATCTTTGAGGTCATTTTTTA
>CAYGQJ010000053.1:10898-13986 GCA_964351845.1 uncultured Flavobacteriaceae bacterium
ACGATGGCTCCGGTGTCATCAAAAAAGTTCTTTAACTCATGAAGGCTCCGTATTTGATCTTCATCTACTTCCTTGGCTTGCTCCCCTACTAAACTGGATAGTATGATCGATTTTGCAATACGACTTTCAATCGCGCTTAGAAGGTCTTCTTCTTCAAAGGGTTTAGTGAGATAATCATCAGCTCCTAAATTCATTCCTCTTCGTATTTCTTTATGTTCTGTTTTTGCAGAGAGAAATATAAAAGGGATATGACTTGTCTCTTGATGTTGCGATAGCGCTTCCAAGACTTCATACCCATCGGCTTCGGGCATCATAATATCACATACGATAATATCCGGAAGGTTTTCTTTGGCGGCAGTAATTCCTGAGACTCCATTTGCTGCGGTCATCACCCGATAATTCGCCAGTTCTAATAATTCTGCGGTATTTTCGCGTAAAGCGGTATCATCTTCAATTAATAAAATAGTTTTCATATACAATGTATGTTATCATTGATCCGTTGCTAAAGGGATGGTTAAGGTAAATGTTGAGCCTCTATTTTCTTCACTAGAAAAAGAGATGGTTCCTCCCAGGTTTTCAAGGTGATTTTTTACGATATTAAGTCCAATGCCTGTGCCTTGGGTTATCAGCGCATTTTCTGCCCTAAAATACCTATTAAAAATAAACTTTTGTTCTTTTTCCGGAATCCCTATCCCCTCATCGGTAATCGCAATGTGTAATTGCTCGTCTTCTTTCGTTACGATAATAGTGACTGTTGTGTTTTCACTAGAATATTTTATAGCGTTATGAATGAGGTTCGTGAGTACCAATTCTATTATTTTTTCATCAAACGTTATACTTAAATCTGCTATATTCTTGGGATATTTAATGATTTGCCCATCTTTAAGATGCATATTCGCATCATATATAACCTCATCAAATACTTTACTAATGGGAAAGGAGGTGAAATTATACGTGACTTTGCCCGATTGTAAACGCTCTATAGACAAGAAATCATCAATAATATTATTAAGGTACTTTACCTTTCCTTGTATCGTTTTTAAGTGTTTTTCTCTTTTCTCTTGTTGGTCTTCTTGGGTGTATTTTCCCGCAAGGGTAGCAGAGGTAAGAATACCCGCTAAGGGCGTTTTAAATTCATGAGATACTAAAGACAAAAATTTTGTTTTTAATTCATTAAGTTCTTTTTCTGCTTCAAGTGCTTCTGTGAGTTGTTGTGTTCGCTCTGTCACTTTTGCTTCTAGATATGTATTGAGGTTTTTGATTTCTGTCTCCTGTTGTTTTCGGACCGAAATATCAGTAACTAAAGCCATGATATACGAATGTCCATGCAACATGAAAGGATTAAGTCCTACCTCTACTGCGATCTCATGACCGTCCTTATGCAACCCATATAAATCTCTTCCTATGCCCATCTGACGCTTATCTTGATGCGCCATAAAATTTTTAAAATGATTGTGATGATTGCTGTGATATTTTGTTGGAATTAAGGTCTCCAATATCTCCCCTTCGATCTCTTTCTTTTCATACCCAAATATGGACCTAACAGACGAATTGCTCGCTACAATTTGTCTTGATTTATTTACTACAATAATACCTTCTGAAACGCCTTCAAACAGGGTTATAAATGTATCTTCTATGCTTTCTTTGAAAAAATTCATAGTATAAAAATACGTTATTCTGTTGAAAGCAAGAATGTGATGCTTGTCATAGTTTTTCTTTTATTTCGCCCGTAATTTTAGAGAACTATTCATAAATATGATTCATATGACACTTTCTCTAAAAAACAATAATAGGCTTTACCAGCATCTTGGTAAACTATTTTACGCCATAGCCATGTCAGATAAGACGATTCAGGACAAAGAATTTGAGGCGCTACAGCGATGTATAAAAGAATATTGGGTTGATTATAATGACCTTAACCAGATATTTAAAGAAAATCCTGCACATAGTATAGAAGCCGTTTTTGAAGGAGTTGAGGCTTTTGGTCTAGATGGTGATCAGATGTATGAGGACTTTGTTTCTTACAAGAAAGCATATCCGCTCCTTTTCACAGCACCTCTTAATACACTTATCCTAGATACTGCAAAAACAATTGCTCATGCCTTTGGAGGTGTAGAAAGTGCTGAGCAAAAAATACTCCTAGCGCTTGAAAAAGAGCTTTATTCCAAAAATCAGTAATGCATCCCTTGTTAATAATTCAAAAACACATGGAACTATTTGAAAATATAAGTCAGTGGATGACGGATCATCCTGTTTCTTCCAATATCCTGAAATACGTAATTTGGGCTATATTCATCCTGCTGACCATTGCATTTTTAAGACGACTATTACGAAAAAAGCTTCCAGATTCAGCCATACGGTATAAATCGCAAAAAGCAGTAGAGGTATTAGGATATATCCTACTAGTTATCGTCACCATATCCTTTTTCACAGGAAGTATTAAAGACTTTGCGCTAGCTATCGGATTACTTACGGCTGGTATTACCATTACATTACAAGAATTAATTTTAAGTGTTGCTGGCTCCTTCTATATCTTTTTTGTAGGCGTGTACAAACCTGGAGATCGAATAGAAATTAATGGGATTAAAGGCGATGTCATAGATGTAGATAGTGTCTACACGACCATGATGGAAATAGGACAATGGGTTTCCAGTGATAATTATAGCGGAAGAATCGTAAAGTTGAGTAACGCTTTTGTATTTAAAGGCCCCGTCTATAATTACTCAAAAGACTTTCCATTTGTTTGGGATGAATTTAACCTTCCCGTCAGATATGACTCTGATATCGAATTAGCAAAAACGATCGTGATCCAAATTGCCTCTGAAACATTATCTGAATATGTATCGCAATCTATTTCAGAATGGAATCAAGTGGTCCAAAAATATTACATAGAAAATGCACAGGTGGAGCCTACACTAGCCATCACAATGACTGATAATTGGGTGCAATTCAATCTTCGCTATATCGTTGATTTTAAAAAAAGGCGACTCACAAAACACCTATTAAATGAACTCATTGGTGCAGCCATTCAAAAAACAGATGGAAAAGTACAACTAGCCTCTACGACCGTTGAAATTGTTCGCGTACC
>CAYGQJ010000053.1:14086-15918 GCA_964351845.1 uncultured Flavobacteriaceae bacterium
ATTCATTTATGAAATATGCCATTAAAGCCAGTTCATTATCAAAAAAGAATGCTTCGATACACATCAAACAATCTGAGGTTGTTTTTGGAATTACGCCTGAGTCGGCTACATCGTTACCAAATCCAGCAGAATTATTTTTAGGGGCCTTTGCAGCCTGTATTCTTAAAAATGTGGAGCGCTTTTCTGCTTTAATGAATTTTGAATACTCAAATGCAGTAATAACCGTCAATGCAACACGTCTAGAAAAACCTCCAAGGATGGATAACATCGAGTATGTATTAAAAATACACACACACGACCCCCATTTGAATAAAGATCTGCTTAAAAAAAATATCGAAAATTTTGGAACCATATTCAATACCATCAAAACTTCCTGTACAATCACAGGTGAAATAGACATAAAAAAAAGGAATAAATCAATACGGGGTCTTACTAAAAAGAATACGTCCTCTTTATTCTTAAAACACCTCTAGAATGATATTTATCATAGAATCTTAAGAACTACACACCTACTTTTGGAATCATACAAAACCCTCTCAACTATGAAAACTAAAGAGCAAAAAGACAGTGTATTCTATCAAAATTTAGGAAGGCTATTTTATGCCATCGCTTTTATTGACAACACCGTTAGACCAGAAGAAATTGAGGTTCTCAAAAAGTTTGTTTCCTCCACATGGACATCGCTAGACAATGAACCCGATGAGCACGGATCTGATAGTGCCTTTCAAATAGAAGTGGTTTTCAATTGGCTAGACAGTGAAGTCTATAGCGCGCAAGAGAGTTACGATACGTTTGCGAACTATTATACGTCAAACAAAGCATTATTTACAGAGACGACAAAAAAGAACATCACAAAAACGGCAAGTGCTATTGCAAATGCTTTTTCAGGGACGAATAAATCGGAACTTATCTTACTTGCCCAACTTAATCTACTCATATCATAAAATAGCTAATCATGAAGTTTAAATTATTCATTATAAGTATATGTCTTATCATATACGCTTGCAAAAAAGAAAATACGACTCCTTTACAACAACCGCTTGAAAATAATATGGAAGTCACTACGACACCCATTCCTAATGGTTCTTTAGATATAGATATTATAGAAAATCAAGCACGTAAACGATCGATAAAAAAAGAGCTCTTTATTGAACAAGAAGATAAAAAAGAAGAACTTCAAGAACTCGTCACCTCCAAAAAAATATTTGAAGAAGAAGATGAATACGTTCTAGATTACACCTATCCCTATTTAAACGAAGCGATAGACCCTAACTACGCCGTTTTCAACAACTACCTTACAGAGAGTTATCTTAATGTAGAACGAACAATTAATGAGATATTAGAAGATAAAGAACTCTTATGTGATACGCTTAAAATAGACCGCTTTCGCGAAAAACGAATCATAGATTACAAACTCCATTCTACAACAAATAATCTGATCAGTATCTTACTATATAAGGAGAATTTCTATTCCGGAATGAAACACTCGGCCTATACATTTGATTGCCTTAATTACAACACAAAAGACCACATCTTTATAAACTTTAGTGATTTTTTCATCCCTGAAGCAGAAACACAACTCTTTGAACTGATCAATCAAACGATCACTAATGACATCGAATCTGGCGATCTCTATTACGATTGTTGGCAACTGACAGAAATGGATTTTAAAGGGTATAAAAACAATTTTGTGATTAATGGGGATTTTGTAGAGTTCTATTTTGATGACTGTGTGATATGCCCTTCATACACAGGCACCTACTCTATAAAACTTGCTTTACCTAAAATTCTACACTTAATAAAACAATACCAACAGCCCCTATTATTATAAA
>CAYGQJ010000053.1:16018-33025 GCA_964351845.1 uncultured Flavobacteriaceae bacterium
AACACTCGCCATACAAGCAGGTGCCGATTTTATTAAAACCTCCACAGGTTTTGGCACCAATCCTGTTACACCTGAAGATATTGTTCTCTTAAAAGAGTTTGCCGGCACTGATATACAAATAAAAGCATCTGGAGGTGTCAAAGATGCTAAGACAGCACAACTCCTCATAAAAGCAGGCGCAAGTCGTATAGGCACTTCTGCAGGAGTCACTATTGTCACATAAAACAACCGTTATGAGTACACATATAGAAGCAGAAAAAGGAGCCATCGCAGAGACCGTATTGCTTCCAGGAGACCCGATACGTGCTAAATGGATTGCTGAAACATTCTTAGAAAATCCAACTTGTTACAATCAAGTAAGAGGAATGTACGGATATACGGGATATTATAAAGGAAAAAGAGTCTCTGTACAAGGTACGGGAATGGGTATCCCATCTGCATTAATCTATTGCCATGAACTCATTAATGACTATGGCGCAAAACAACTCATACGAGTAGGCTCTGCGGGATCGTATCAAAATGATGTACAGATTCGTGATATCGTGATTGCCATGTCAGCTTCGGCTACATCGGGGATCAATAACGCTCGATTTATCAATGCTGATTACTCCCCTACCGCCAATTATGAACTCTTCAAAAAAGCCACAGATTATGCAACGGCACATCATATTAAAATCAAAGCAGGAAACGTACTCTCTACCGATGAATTTTATGAAGACAATGCCGAAACGTATAAGAAATGGGCTCAGTTTGGTGTACTGTGTGTAGAAATGGAAGCAGCAGGTTTATATACGATTGCAGCAAAATATCAAGTGAAAGCGCTTGTTATTTTGACCATCTCTGACTCCTTGGTCACAGGAGAACAGATCTCCTCACAAGAACGAGAAACATCTTTCACAAAAATGATTGAAATTGCTTTAGGAAGTATATAAGTTAGTGTCATCTATCTAAAAATAAAACTCCACATCCTTTTACCGCAACCAACTAGCTAGCAGGTCATATCTTAAACGTAAACACAGGTAATTTTGCATGATTTGCGATGTCTTCTCCTAAGCTCCCATTAAAAAAATGAGCAAGCCCCCTCCTACCATGCGTAGGTATGGCCAAAGCATCTGCATCTACCTTTTTCCCATAATCAAAGATAGCTTGTTCGATGCTGTATCCATTTACATAGATAACTTCCTCTGGACGTATGGGAGCCTCAAAATCGGCAATAGCTAGAAACTCTTGGGCAGCTTGATCCATTTCTGTAGAACTCTTAAAAGCAGTGCCCGGTACATTTACATAGACTAAATCTACAGTAGCACCTAATCGTTGAAAAAGACGCATTGCTTTGCGGTATACAAGTATATTTTCCATTTTGAAATCACACGCAAATACCACTTTCTGTACGTTAAAATTAGAAATCTGTTCTTTAATCACTAGCACTGGTACTTCAGAAGTACGCACCACTTTTTCTGTATTAGATCCTACAAACACTTCTGAAATTCCTGAGCTTCCATGAGAGCCCATCACGATTAAATCTGCCCCTTGATCTTTGGCGACTTCATTAATCTCTGCAAAATCTTTATAGTTTTGAACAATTTCAGAAACAGTCACCCCGGCTAGGAACGTGCGCGATTCTAGTGTTTGAAATCGTTTTTCAGCCAATTTCAAATAATACACCGCTTCTGCTACTTCCTGATCCTCATTTTTTGTGAGCACTGCTTCAGATAATCCCAACATGTGTAGCAATATAATTTCGGCATTGTACTTTTTGGCGAAAGCCGACGCAACCTCTATGGCATATTCTGAATACTTTGAAAAATCTACAGGAACTACTATTTTTTTCATGAGATTATTTTTAAAAATTAATGAGGAGTCATCGATTCCTTACGCTTTTTGAGCTGCTTCTCTATATCTGAAATCGTATTTTTTACAGCAGTTTCATAATTTTCTTCTACAGAAGATGCATAGATACGAGGACCAGGAAGGCTCATTTCAATTTCGCAACTGCAGGTTTTACCTGTATGGTCATGTACCTTTTTAATAAAAACCTGTGCTTTTATAAGCCACGGATATTTAGCCGCTAATGGTTCTATTTTATTGTGTATGTATGTTGTGAGTGCATCACTCGTTGCTATTTTTACAAATTGTATTTCGGTAGTCATCATCTTTATAATTTTAATTTATACTTCAAAAATAATAGTGTTCTATTTCAAAAAATATGATATCAATCATAGAACAGTGTGTTCTTCCTAGAATGTACACAATCATCGAGATGTAAATGCCTGCTATCATGTACGTTTATGTTTTTAAAATCGATACATAACACCCGCACTGACGGAAATAAAATCAACACGTAAGGTTTCTTGTGTAGACTGTAATGAAATTGGATAACTTGATGAAGAGCGATAGCGTATTTCAGGAACAAATACCCAATGTTCAAATAGAGGTACCGTAACGCCAGTACCAAATTGCCAATTCAATTTGTAGGCCGTTTTTTGATTATTTATAGGAAGATCGCTTCGTAAACGAATCCGATTATAGATAGTGCCTATACTTAGATAATACCCTATTTTACTTTTATTAAAAGGCAATCGGAGGCGTCCTCCAAAAATGTATCCGCTCTGGTTAAAATCAATATGTTCTTCATTAAAATCTTCATTCGTTTCAAATTGATCCCAATGGAAACCTGTATAAAATGTTAAATGCGGTAATACATCATAGGTAACTTCAAGTTCTAACCCATTTCCAACACTAAGATCTGTATCCATAAAAGAGGATATCGGGAAGTTGAGTTGAGGTCTAAAGGCAACACCCCAGCGTTCTTGTGCAGTACCCGTGAGTGTAACTCCTAAAACAAATAAAGCGATATAATGAATTTTTTTCAACATAGTAAATGTCTTTGTTGCTAAAGTAGTCTCAGTATCATTCTAAAAAAATGACCTTTATCAGCTTCTACATAACGTGAAAATCAATTGATTTTTTTAGTAGAGAGATAATGTTTTTAAAAGTTTAAAAATGAGTGCTGCACTATGATGATTCTCATTTTTTATAAAGTTTCTTACGTGTACTTTTAATATCTAATCTTAAAACTCATCTTATGAAAACCCTATTTCTTATAAGTACAATGATGCTTTCTATGAGCTTACAAGCACAGGTTATAGAGAACATAGAACAAATCACTCCTTTTCATAATAACTATGCAGCTATTCAAAAAGGAGAGCAATGGGCATTTATAAATAAAGAAGGAACTATTGCTGTAGACTTTAGAAATGATCTTGTGCCTTTACCATGTGTTCATTCTGAAGATCAAATAGAGCATCCTGTTTTTAATGCAGGACTTTCATTAGTCAAACAAACTAAGGAAACTATTGAATACTATGGATACATGAATACAAGTGGACAGGTAGTCATTGAACCTCAATTTATAAATGCCACATCATATAACGATGTAGGCCTTGCAATTGTACATAAACTTACCAAAGAAACGATAGGTCAAAATACTATTTTGGATAAAGATATGATTAGGTATACGTATAGTGAAATAGTCATTGATACGAGTGGAAACGTTGTAAAACATCTTTTAGGTCCTATTCATGTAATACCAAACAAAGGTCGATTTTCAAAAACATATCCTATAAAATCATATTTTATAGATGATTTTCTGATTGCTACTCAAGAAAAAAATAAAAAATGGACCATTTATCATATTCCAACGATGTAAGATTGTATTTTACATCATCAAAGAGACCGCTATGACAGTTCATGACTTCACATTACAAAAAAGTGTATTACAACGATTTATTGCTCAATTAAGAGATCAAGAAATTCAGAAAGATACCATGCGATTCAGAACAAACATTGAACGTATTGGTCATATTCTGGCGTATGAGATGAGTCAAGAACTATCTTATAATCCAAGTACCATCACAACCCCTTTAGGAACGAAAGAGATGCTTCTTCCGCAAGAAGATATTGTGGTCGCAGCCATTTTACGGGCTGGATTACCCTTACAACAAGGAGTTGTCTCCTGTTTTGATAATGCTGAGCAAGCATTTATTTCTGCCTACAGGAATCATCCAGATGCAGACACGTTAGAAATTATTGTAAAATACCTTGCTGCACCATCTCTTGAAGGAAAAACACTCATTTTATGTGATCCTATGCTTGCTACGGGGCATACCCTTGAAAATGTATATCTAGCCCTCAAAAAACACGGAACACCTGACAGCATTCATATTGTAAGCGTTATAGGATCTCATGACGGTGTAGCATACATCCAAGATATCTTTCCAGAAAACACACATCTATGGATCGCTGCTATTGATGAAGATTTGAATGATAAAAAGTACATTATCCCAGGACTCGGAGATGCTGGAGATCTATCGTATGGCAACAAGCTGTAATACTAAATAATCCTCGAGCTAAGTTCACGAGGTATTCAATTACAATCCAAAATTCTTACAAGCTATATATCCTGCTGAAAAGCGGGATGAGTTCAACTAACTATTTTACTATTTTGAATGCGTCTTTATGACTTTACAAAACAGCGTTTCACTAATAAAAGCGACCTAATACTAGATATTAGGTCGCTTTACCATACAATGTCTTTTAGTTTAAAAAAGTATATTACAAATAGTGTACACGAAATTAATTGATCAAAAGCACTTTTCTATAGTAGAAATAGACTCCCCCAACTCTAATAAAAATTCAGTCAACCAGACTGTATAAAATCTATTTTGAATTTTATCTACTGCCACAACAAAAAAGAAGTTTGCAACAAATTTCTAAGTGTAAAAGAGCATCATATACTAATACCATAAAGGTATAAGAACACATTATTAAAAACTATGACATATATCAGTTTTCAGTTTTTTTGATTGTTATTTTCTATGGCTTCTTTCCTTTTCAAGGCTTCTTTTTCTTTTTTCCTGAAATATCTTTTAAAAAATAGAGAGTGCTTCAAAGCTTCCATATTCTCATTAAACTTTGCAGTCCCTTCCTTAATGTGTTGCATTGTACTATCAATATTCTTAACCAGATGTTCATCTGTACTAAGGTGATTAACAATCCCATTCCCATTGGCCAAACGAGTCACTATCGTATCTAAAGAGGCGCTTACTTTTTGTATATCTTGACTTGCCAATGCGATATTTTCGATACTCGTTTTCATCGTACGTCCTTGAATACTGTCTCCTAGTAATACGCCTGCAACACTATGTTCCATGTCAATACGATCCAACGTCTTGGATAGTTCTTGTGTCATCATAGACATATCCGCACTAGATGTTTTCAAGTTTTTTATGGTACTCTTTATATCATTAGATAATGCTTCGTCTTTTAACAAGGAGGTGATCGTTCCTTCTCCGTTCAATATTTCGGTCGTGATTTTAAGAAAATCAGCAGAGAGGAGTGCTAAGTTTTGGTTAGTAGAATTAAGTGTTGTAAGCATATTATCTGTACTAATACGACTATAACTCGCAATGGTGTCGCCAGATACTACAGAAGGCAGCTTCCCTTCTGTGGGAAGAATATTTACAATCATATTTCCTACCAATCCATCCGAGCCTATAGTGGCTACGGCATCTTTTTTAAGATGTGGTGTCATACTTTCTTTCAGTAACATTTCTACCAAAATAAGCGTATCAGATTGCATTTGGATACTGCGAACGGTGCCAATGTCAATGCCAGAATACCGTACATTATTACCCAATTGTAATCCATTTACATTCGCAAAATAGGTATTCACTTTTATGGTATTTGAAAATATGTTCTGTCTATTCCCTATAAAGTATAATACAACAACAAGAAGTATAGTGCCAGCTATGACAAAAATTCCGAGTTGTATTTTATTTTTAGACGATTTTTCCATAAGTCCTATTATTTAAAAAACATTTTAATTTTTGGGTCGTCAGAAGAAGACAGTTCAGCATACGTCCCTTCTGCATAATTAATACCGTCGACTAGCAATATAATTCTATTAGAGATCACACGAGCGCAATCTACATCGTGGGTGATAATGAGCGATGACGTTCCATAGGTCGCTTGAATACTTCGCATTAATTGTATAATCTCTTTTGCAGTAATAGGATCTAAACCTGTGGTAGGCTCATCATAAAGCATGATACTTGGCTTTAGAATCAATGCTCTTGCTAGGGCTACTCTACGTTTCATTCCTCCTGAGAGCGCTGAGGGCATTAAATCGATAGCATCTAATAAACCTACATTTTCTAAGGCTTCTTGTATCAAGTGGGTTGTGCTTTCGCGAAAGCGTAATTTGTCCCGATGTCTGCGTAACGGAAATTCTAGATTTTCACGTACTGTCATCGAGTCGTACAAGGCGCTTCCTTGAAATAAAAATCCAATCTCTGTGCGTAAAAAATCTAATTCCGATTGCCCTAAAGCGGTAATATCCTTGCCGCGTATCTGAATACTCCCAGAACTCGCTTTCATCAACCCGACAAGACATTTGATCATCACAGATTTTCCAGAACCAGACTTCCCCATGACGACTAAGTTTTCGCCAGGGTATAATACCAGGTGAAACCCTTTAAGTACCTGATGATCGCCAAAATTTTTATACAAATCTTTGATTTCTAAAACGGGTGCTATGTGGGTGGTTGTTTCCATTAAATTTCAAAAAAGATATCTGATATGAATACCGCTATAAAATCGACAATAAATAGGAGCATCGACGCATAAACAACTGCCGAGTTGGAGGCTTCCCCAACGCCTAACGTCCCTTTTTTACAATGATACCCTTTGTAACATCCAATAAGACCTATCACAAAGCCAAAAAAGAACGTTTTGATAGTTGCAGGCAAAACATCTCCAAAGGATAACGCTTCAATGACTTTATTAAAATAAAGTATAAAGGCAACACTCCCTTTTGAATACTCGACCAAAGAGGATCCTAAAAGCGCAATGGCATCTCCAAAAATCACCAATAATGGAAGCATTAATGTAGTCGCTGTGATACGCGTGACAACTAAGTATTTAAAAGGATTGGTTCCTGATACTTCCATCGCATCTATTTGCTCTGTCACGCGCATCGATCCAAGTTCTGCTCCAATCCCTGAACCTATTTTTCCTGCACAAATAAGGGCTATAATCACAGGCCCTATTTCTCTTACAATAGAGAGACTGACCATGGATGGCATCCAAGAAGCCGCTCCAAATTCTAATAACGTAGGACGCGATTGAAGCGTGAACACAAGCCCCAATATGAAACCCGTGACGCCTACTAGTAAAAAAGATTTGTTCCCAATGACATAACATTGCTTTAAAAGCTCACTAGTTTCATAAGGACTTTTAAAAAGCTCTTTAAAATAGCGCAGCGCAAAATAAGAAATATCACCAATCTCTATTAAAAATTCACGCAATCGTACAGGATATGTTATTTTAAGCTGCATATACCAAATGTAATTTCAGATGCTGACTAGAACTATGATATTGATCAGGTTAGAGAATACTAACTGATGTTACGCTTTCGCGAAAGCATATACCTCTTTTTTAATCTTTCAAAAAGAAGGTAGGCTTCTCTATGTTTAAAATGAGTTCATCAACGCCTGTATTTTTTATAAGCCGCGAAGTAAAAGAAGCGGGTCTTGTACTAATCACATTGGCATCTGCTTGCAACACCTCATCAACGATCTGAAGTTGATTGCCTTTAGTGCCGGTAAGTTCTGAAAGATGAAAATAAGGAACCGTACGCTGATCAAAATCCTTTTCTATTTGAGTAATTTCTTCTTGTTTATACAACGGTTCTGTTTCTGAAAGCCGTAATACAGACACTTTTGATAGGGTACGATCTAGAATTTTAAACGCTTTATCAAAAATATAGGTAGAATACACATTTTTTTCATCCAACACCAAGAGCACATTATGTATCGGTGCATAGATATACTTGTCAGGTATAATATATACAGGGCAATCTACTTTACGCACCACCCGCGTGCTGTGACTTCCAAACAATCGTTCTATAAAATTAGATTGTCCATTAGATCCCATGAGAATACAATCAATCGCATAGGATTTTACAGCTTGTTTGATCGCATCTGTAAAAACATCATAGTCCACAAGAGCCGTAAACGTATAGTCTTCCTTTCTATAGGTCTCTTCAAGCTGCGCTATCTTTTTTTTGAGTTTACTTTTTGAGGAAGACAATATCGTATCATATACGGTTTCGCCTTCGTTAGCAGTCATTAGATTATCTGTGGTATACTCCCATACCTTTACCACATTGAGAAAATAAAAGTGACAAGATTGTCCACTGAAAAAATCCATAGCATAGGTGGTAGCATTTATAGAATAGGATTCAAAATTTGACAAAATGAGTATATTTTTCATAATCGCAGTGTTTATACTCCAAAATTATGCTTGAAATACCATGAAAGCAATGATAAATATCAGTAATGTACAAGAAGTACCCCGTGAAGAAATAGGTTTTATCTAACGAAAGAAATAAAAAAATTAAACCAGTCAGTCTAATTTAATTTTATTTATATATATTTGTCCTGACTATGGGTTATAAATATAACAAGGAAGATATTTTAAATGTGGGCTACGATGTTTTTAGAAGAAACGGGTATCACAACGTAGGCATTAACCAAATCTTAAAAGAAGCGGGGATTCCTAAAGGCTCCTTTTATAATTTCTTCGAATCAAAAGAAGACTTTGCACAACAGGTCATCAAGCAATATGGTGAAAGTAACGCCTGTTGGATGAAAGATTTTTTTGATGACTGTACCCTCCCTCCTATGGAGTGCTTACAATCTTTTTATGCTATGATGATTGACCTCAATGAAAAAGACACCTATTCAGGCGGTTGTTTAGTCAATAATATGAGTGTTGAAGTAGGTCGACAAAATGATAGCATCGCTTCCGAAGCAAATACCCATTTTTTGGAATGGCTACATGTCCTTGCTGCTGTGATTGTAAAAGGACAAGAAACAAATGAGATCACCAACAAATTCTCAGCTCTCGAGCTTGCCGAATATATGCACGCAGGATTCTTTGGCGTATTAGCCAGAACCAAAGTCACAAGAAATAGAGTGTATATGGATACTTGGTTTGAGATGACGTTTACATTTATCAAAGCATAAAAAAATTTAATTATAAATTAAACAGAACAGTCTAATTATTTTAATATATAAAACAAAATGAAACTACTATTCAGAAAAACTTCCCTCCTATTATTAATTCTTGGGCTTTTACAATCCTGTAAAGCTGTTGACTTACGATCTGATGCGCTTACATCACAAAGTATCTCAAATGCAGAACAAAAAGGAAAACAGCTTTTGCAAGAAGCAAAACAAGCTATGGGATATCACAAATTAGAAGCCACCCAAGTCTATGAGGCAAATGCCTTATTCAATTGGAAAGGAATATGGCTCACCATGCCGATGAATGCCTTTCCTGGTAATAACAATAACGAATTAAAACTTAGACTTGCTACCAATAGCTTTGATGGTCAAGTGGAATATCTAGAAGGTAGAAAAAAAGGAGTGATACAAGGGGTACAGTCTTGGAAAGGGTATAAAAAAGAAACCGATAGTGACTTTATAAAACAACATGAACACGACCGATATATCTGGGGACTGGCGACCTATCACTACCTAATGGAAGCCCCTATGCACCTGCCGGATGCAGAAATTATACTATATGCGGGTACTAAAGAACTTGATGGTATTTCCTATGAAACCGTTTATGTTACTTGGGGGACAGAAGCGCCCAATAAAGAATATGATCGTTTTTTAGCCTATATCAACCCTGAAACAAAGTTTATCGACCTACTAGAAGTCACTATTAACGATTTCTTCTTGCCCATGCCTAAAGGGATGCAGCACGCTACCGCTCGATATGAACGTAAAAAAACAAGCATAGGCGCTTATTTACCCAGTAACGTCACGATTCAATTAAAAGGCCCTAAAAAAGCTGAGAACAAAGTGTACAGTTTCGCTTTAAGCGATTACAAATTTGACTCCTTCGATAGGGCTATCCTCTATCCATTGCAAGATGTTAAGTATGTAGGGTTCACAAAATCAAAAGAACACTAAGTTGTCACACTTAGATACATCTGGAATCTAAGTAACATACGCTTCAAGCTTTGAAGAATATTAGAGACCGAATCATCCAAGTTTTTGAACTTTTTTACTCTTTAACAAGGGAATGTTCTTAACAACTTTATAGTTCTCAAAAGAGCCTTTTTTAAATACACCTAACCTAGTAACAAATGAAAGAAAATCATTCTACTATACAACAGACTTTTGCCACGAAATGGGCAACATTCGTCATCAACTATAAATGGCCTGTCGTCATCCTCTCCCTACTCTTAGCAGTAGGTTTGGGTTCTCAGGGAAAAATGCAGTTTGATGGCGATTATCACGTATTCTTCAGCGAATCAAATCCTGAACTAGAAGCCTTTGACGCTTTACAAGACAAATACACCAAAGATGACAATATCGTATTGGTATTAGCGCCTAAAAATGGAGACGTTTTCACGAAAGAAAATTTAGTCGCCATAGAAGAGCTCACCGCCGAAGCATGGAATACCCCCTACTCTTCTCGAGTGGATGCTATCACCAATTTTCAACATACCAGTGCTATTGATGACGACCTATATGTAGATGATCTTTCGTATGAATCTGCATCAAAAACACAAGCCGAAATCAAAGACATTCGAAAAAAAGCGCTCAAAGAACCCTTATTAGTGCATAGACTTATCAATGAAGAAGGAAGCGTGACTGCAATCAACGTCACCGTACGATTGCCTGGGAAAGATAGTGCGTTAGAAATACCCGAAGTTACAGTCGCCACGAGAGCGATGGTGGAAAAATTCAAAGAAAGTCACCCTAATTTTGATGTGTATACGACAGGTTTAGTACCGCTTAATACCGCTTTCTTTGAGTATTCTGAGAAAGGTTTTGCCCTCGTTGGATTAATGGTGTTGGTGGTATTATTGCTGACTTTATTGCTTACGCGAAATATCTTTGCGATGCTTTCTACGCTCCTCGTATTTATGTTTTCGTTTATGGCAGCCTTTGGTTTTATTGGACTCATGGGTATTAAGTTAACACCCCCTTCATCCGTATTCCCAACAATGATTCTTACCCTAGCCGTAGCAGATAGTATTCATATTTTGATCACCTATCTTCAGAAAGTACGTAAAGAAGGATATGACAAAAAAGGAGCGCTTATAGAAAGTATTCGTCTCAACTTTATGCCTGTATTCATCACCAGTTTAACTACTGTCATTGGATTCTTAACCATGAATTTTGGCGATGTCCCCCCCTTTTGGGATCTAGGAAATATTGTGGCGTTTGGAATGGGAGCTGCGTTCCTTTTCTCTACCACCTTTCTTCCTGCACTCATGGCAATTCTCCCATTATGGAAACGTAAAGGAGCTAAAAACAACCAAAAAGAAGAAAAAGTAAGCACCTATGCGCGATTTGGCAACTGGGTGGTGAAGCAACCTATGCGACTTACCATCGTATCATTAGTGATCATAGGAGGTCTCACCTACCTATCGACTTTAAATCAATTTAATGATGAGTTTGTAGAATATTTCGACACCTCCGTAAAATTTAGACAAGACAGTGATTTCATCAACGAAAATCTCACCGGGTTTTACAACGTAGAATTCTCTGTAGGAAGTGGGGAAAGCGGCGGTATTAATAATCCCGTATACCTCAATAAACTCAACGAATTTGAAGACTGGCTCAATACCCAACCTGAAGTGGTGCATACCAATGCCTTTAGTGAAGTCGCACGTAGAGTCAACCGATCTATGCATGGCGATCAAGAGTCGTATTATCGCATTCCAGATTCACGGGAAGAAGCCGCGCAGTACTTATTACTCTATGAACTCTCACTCCCCTTTGGTCTTGACCTCAACAATCAAATTAATGTAGATAAATCAGAAACGAGAGTCACTGCTACGCTAAGGAATAACTCCAGCCCTGAGATGATCGCCTTTTCAGAAAGAGCAGAAAATTGGCTAAAAGAAAATGCACCCGCACCAATGCACAGCATTGGCGTAAGCCCCACCTTGATGTTTTCTAAACTAGGATTTAGACAAGCAGACAGTATGTTTAATGGAAACATTGTTGCGCTGATTCTTATTTCATTAATTCTCATGATTGCCCTTAGAAATTTCAAACTAGGGCTATTAAGTATCATTCCTAACATCGCACCTGTATTAGTTGGCTTTGGCTTATGGTGGTTGTATAAAGGCACCATTAATACAGGAATGGTCATCGTATTCGGGATGACCTTGGGAATCATTGTAGATGATACTGTGCATTTTATGAGTAAGTTTTTACGCGCTCGCAGAGAATTAGGCTATAACGCAAAAGAAGCCGTGATCTATGCATTTGAAACTGTAGGAAAAGCATTGGTGACTACGACGATTGTTTTGGTCGCTGGATTTAGCATCCTCTCAACGTCGCCCTTTGCATTAAACAGTTATATGGCACGTATCACACTGATCATTATTCTAGCCGCACTCATCATCGATTTTATCCTTTTACCATCACTACTCATCCTTGTCAGTAAAGACACTCCTCAGAAAACGATTAACACAAAAAATTAATTTAATGAAATGAAAATGAAAACTTTAAAATACACCATAGCACTCCTCCTACTAACGACTGTAGGGGTTGCACAAACCCCTGAAGAACGTGGTCTAGAAGTCGCAAAAGCAGCAGAAAAAGCAGACTTGGGCTTCGGGAGTTCTTCTGTAGACATTAAAATGACACTTAAAAATAAAAATGGACAAACCAGTGAGCGTTATCTTCAAAATAAAACCTTAGAATTAACAGAAGACGGAGATAAATCCTTAATCGTATTCAACAGTCCAAAAGATGTAAAAGGCACTTCCACGCTCACATTTACGCATAAAGAAGGAAGTGATGACCAGTGGTTGTACCTCCCCTCAATTGCAAGAGTCAAGCGGATTTCATCCAACAATAAATCTGGGCCTTTTGTGGGGAGTGAGTTTGCCTATGAAGACCTTTCTTCTCAAGAAGTCGAAAAATACACGTACAAATTCATAAAAGAAGAAGGAAGCAATCTCATTGTAGCGCAACAACCTGTGGATCCCAAATCTGGATATACAAGACGATTGGTTACTTACAATAAAGAGAAAGGATACCGTATAGAAAAGATTGAGTTTTACGACCGTAAAAATGCCTTATTAAAAACCTTAACGTATAGTAACTACAAATTGTACAAAGACAAATTTTGGAGAGCAAGTACGTTCAATATGGTCAATCACCAGAGCAACAAAGAGACCCTATTAGAATTCAGTGCATACAATTTTGACATTGATCTTACGGAAGATGATTTCAGTCAAGTCGCATTGAAAAGAGCAGGTAGTTAGTTAATTAATTGATTTAGTGAGATAAAGAAGTTAGTTAGACACGCTGGCGGAAATAGGTTAAAATTCCGCCAGTGTACTACCATAGTCATTTAAATTCAATACATACCTATCCATTTTTAAAAATAATAAAGGCGCTTTCCCCCATGCAATATGTGTTGTGCCTAAAGTCCAAAGTGATCACACCGCTATGTTTTTTGGTTAATAGCTCGCGGTGTGCCCTTTGGCACCAACAACAAATGAAAAATAGATCTCTTATTTTAATTGGGTTTCTTTCTTTTTTTGCTTTCGCGAAAGCGCAAACAGAAACTCAAAAAGCTACGCAAGAATTTGAACTAGAAATCGAAACAGAATACCGCTATTTCTATGACGACCCACAATTTGCTGAACAAAAAGACCACTACCCTTCTATCGTACTAAGGCCCGAATATAGCATCGAGTGGAATAAAGGCTATGAGTCCGTCAATTTTAAAGGTTTTTTGAGAGTAGACCGTGATGATGAGCGAACGCATTGGGACATTAGAGAGTTGTATTACCAAAAGGCACAAAACAATTGGGAGCTGAGTGTCGGTTTAAAAAAGGTGTATTGGGGCGTCACTGAAAGCAATCATTTGGTAGACATTATCAATCAAACAGATGCGGTGGAAAGCTTTGATGGAGAAGATAAACTAGGGCAACCCATGGTGCAATTCAGTTGGATTACCAATAATTGGGGTACTTTTAATTTCTTTTACCTTCCCTACCATCGTAAACGTACCTTTGCAGGTCGTGAAGGAAGATTGCGTTTTGCTACGGTCATTGATCAAGATGACTTGGAGTATGAAAGCAGTACAGAGGAATGGCGGCAAGACATCGCCTTTAGATGGCAATACTACGTAGGTGCTTTTGATATTGGCGTATCTCATTTTTATGGAAATGGTAGAGAACCCCTTTTTGTATTTACCCCTTCTGGAGAGATCGATGCTTTTTACCCTGTTATTCATCAAACGGGCATAGACGTTCAAATCACACATAATGCATTCCTGTGGAAACTTGAATCCATCTATCGCCATGCAGAGGCACAAGATTTTATAGCCCTTGTTGCAGGGCTGGAATACACTTTTAGCAATATAGATGGGAATGGTTTAGATATTGGTGTCCTAGGAGAATACTTGTATGATGAACGTGACGAACTCGCCCTCACAGCGCTTCAAAATGATGTGTTTTTTGGAAGTAGAATTGCTTTTAATGATACACAAGACACCTCCATCCTCATAGGCGGTATCAAAGACCTAGAGGCATCAAGCACTATTTTTAGTATGGAAGCATCTAGACGTTTTGGGAATACTTGGACCGTTGATCTGGAAGCTCGAATTTTTAATGATATAGAAGATTCAGAAAGAATCCTTTCCAACTTTAGAAATGATAGTTTTTTAAAAGTAAGTATTTCTAGATTTTTTTAAAAGATGAAGAAAGTTTTAGAAATAAATGAGACTATTAAAAAGCCCATACAGATTGTAGAAAAGGCCTTAAAAGAAGGCTTGAATGTATTTGCAGATATGGGAAAGTTGACTCATATCAAGCATTCTAAAACCATGCATAGCTATACTGCCCAATTTAAAAATGACGTCTTATGCCATCATATTGATCAAGCGTATGTAACCACTTCACTCAAAAATGATGCACAGACAGAAGGATATACAACCTTGAATTTTAGGATTGAATATCAACCTAATAGGATGCATGTATTACAACACTTTTGGTACAGATTGATCGTAAAACCTCAAATCAAGTTTCAAACACAGCACCTTCTTCGCAACTTTAAGCATCGCGTAGAAAAATGGATCTAATAATATAGTAAATGGCACAATCACTTCTCTTTATCCCAGATATTTCAGGCTTTACGCACTTCGTGCAAACCACCGAGGTACAACATAGTGAGCACGTGATCGCCGAACTTCTTGAAATTCTTATCTCTGCAAATACCCAATCGATGCAACTTGCCGAAGTAGAAGGTGATGCCTTATTTTTTTATAAAGAAAATCAGATTCCTTCCCAAGAAAAATTACTTGCTCAAATTGAGACTATGTACACCGCTTTTTACAGCCATCTTAAAATGATGGAGGCAAATCGCATTTGTCCTTGTATGGCTTGCAAATCGGCACCTAATTTGAAACTGAAAATCGTAATGCATTGTGGCGATCTTCAATTTATGACCGTCCAGAATAACCGAAAGCCTTTTGGTGAGATGGTCATACAAGCCCATCGGTTGTTAAAAAACTCCATAGATTCAGATAATTATGCCCTTATTAGTCTGCAACTCGCAAACGTGATCGGTCTAAATGCCAGTTATGAAAGTATCTTATTCCGCTTTCGCGAAAGCGTAGACCGTTATGACCAAAAAGAGATTTCATACCTATATGCCGAAATAGACACCGATAAACTACAACTATTAGGTTTTGAACCTCCTGAAGTCATTAGTACCAAAAATACCCCCGATTTTGTCATGGAACGCAGCATTGAAAGTAATGCATATGATTTGTTTGAAATGATCACCAATTACCGCCATCGTCATCTTTGGGTAGAGGGCGTAGAAGAATTTCAGTTTAATGAAAATGAAGTCACACGCGGTGGTACAGAACATGTGTGCGTGATTAATGGCAAGCATTTTAACTTTACAACAGTCATCAAAAAAGTGCCTGTGCATCAACTTGTCTATGGGGAGCTAAGCACAGACCCACCGCCCGTTGATAAATTATATCAGTTTTATATTATCGAGTCCGTATCTGAACATACATCACTTTTAAGAGTGGAGCAATACTGGAAAACGAAAACGCTTTTTCAGAAAATTTTGATGGCTATCATTGGGAAAAAACAGTTTAGAAAAGGGTTAGAAAAATCGATTGATAAGCTTGAAACGTTGATGGGTTCAAATCCACTATTGGTAAAATAGACCTTTTACCATCTTCTCAACATATAGAGATTTTATTTTTAGAATTACGGGGTTATTACATCCCTTCTTTTTAAATTAGCGAATCTTCACAGACTAATTAATTTTAAAAAACTCCCCCGTTAAGACATTTAACATGAGTAAAAAAGCATTCGTATGCGTTTGATAGCATCCAGTCGGTTTGAAAAAACATACCACGGAAAGTCAATCTCTCTGTATACGTTAACCAACAATAACGGTATTTCCATGCAAATCACCAATTATGGTGCTCGCATCGTTAGCTTGTATGTTCCAGACAGAAATGGGGTGTCTCAAGATATTGTTTTGGGGTATGATTGTATTGATGATTACGTGAAGACAGAGAACCGCTATTTTGGAGCCACTATAGGTCGGTTTGCCAATCGTATTGCTCATGCGCAATGTACGCTTAACAACAAAATCTACACACTCAACACTAATGACGCACCTCATTCTCTCCATGGAGGAGCTGGAAGTTTTGATCAGGTCGTTTGGGATGTCAATCAAATATCGGACGCAGCACTTGAATTGTCCTACATCTCTGTTGATGGTGAAGAAGGTTTTCCTGGTACGGTATCAGTGAAGGTGACGTATTCTATAAACGACAATAACGAAGTCACCATCGCATATATGGCCAATACTGACAAACCCACTATCATCAACCTAACAAATCACTCGTATTTCAATTTAAAGGATG
>CAYGQJ010000054.1:0-5464 GCA_964351845.1 uncultured Flavobacteriaceae bacterium
CCTAAATAATCTCCACTATTTAAAATCTTAAAAATCAAACGGTCTCCTTCTTCCCCGTATTTTCCCATCAGCGTACTACTATTTTCAAAACTAGGGGTCTCAATCGGTTGAAACCCATAGCGCTGAAATTGCGTACGAATGGTATTCATAATATAGGAGCGTTTTGCCACCTCTACAGGTGAGAAATCACGGGTTCCTTTAGGTATGGATGGTTTTTGTGCCATTTTTTTAGTCGTTAGCTTTTAGTGCTTAGCTCTTAGCGTTTGATATTTTTTTAAAAAAACATATTATTAAAATAAAAACACGTTAAACGTAAGCGCCTGCAAATATCTTAAAAATTAGACATTATTGATCTGTTTACAATCAGTATTTACAGTGTTTTCTTAGGACACGCAAGGAAAAAAATGCATTTAACCAATTTCTCCTTTTTCCCTGTCCCTAAAGTGTAAGAAAATTACCTAAGTGTTTTTCTTTAGTGAAACCTTCTGTAGACTCACTGAATTCATTTTTAAAGATGCGCTAGTCTCTACTACCTGAAATATATCGCGATATTATGTTAAATTTATATGATAAAACCAAATAAAATTTGGTATCAAAAGGAAAAATTAAATAATTGGCTCAATTCTTACTATTTTAATAATAATTCTCATATACACGCTTTTTTTTCATAAAAAAGTGCTTTTCATCGATGTTTATTGTTTTTCGTCGATTTTATTTGTAATTTTAAATTTCTTAAGAAAAATTTAAGACTTATTTAAAAACTTTACCTATGACTACTAAACTGATTTTACGCCCTACCATCTTATTTTTATTGCTGTTTGGGTTTGTCCAAGAAGCTTTTTCCCAAAATGCTAAAGAACAGGAAATCATTAGCAAGGATGTGAGGATTGATAAATATCATGATCGTGAAGAACTACTTGCAATGAACAAAGGACAGCTTCTTGATTTGTACACACAACGTATTGATGTGATTATTAAAATTTTACCAAACATTGCCTTCACAACAAAACCCGGAGTAACGATGAGTGATTTAGGGATTCCTGATACAAAAGAGCATAGAAAGGCGTTATTGGGAAATATTGAGGCAACCTCCTCTTATTTTGAAGATACCATAGCCTTTCAGAAACTAGTGTTACCGTATTCTGACAAATCAAGTTTATTGTCAGCTATTTTATTTTATGAGCAAACCTTAAAGTCCTTACACACTTATAATGACTTTAACTAATAACTTAAGATGATACCTTATGTAAGATATATCTGACTATATATTATATAAACTCAGAAAGAAGTAAGCCAAAAAATCATATAAAATGCACTCTACACCATAAAAGGGCTTAAAAAATCGCTAATTTGTGTATTTCGTCGATGTTATTTGGTTTTTCATCCTGCATATTGTAGATTAGTTCTTTATAAAGAGTTTAAAAAAAGCTAAGTTTAAAAAGACTGAGTTCAAAAAAGATGATGATTTTGAAAAAAAACTACGTACTCCTGTTATTAATTATTTCTCTTTTCTGCTCAGCGGATGCTACTTTTGCACAACAAGAGAAGGGCATCGTTGGTCAAAATAATTGGCTGAGCTATTGGACTAAATTTCACTTGAAGCCAGAAACAAAGCCAAAGCCTACTCAGATTCTAAGCGGTGAGATAAAAGGTGACACCATAACCTTACTAAAAAAAGAGGTTTATCTTTTGTTGGGAGATGTATTTGTTACCGACAGCACACGATTAGTTATCGAACCAGGCACGCTTATTCTAGCAGACCATAAAACAAAAGCATCCCTTATAGTTACTTCAGGTTCCACTATTCACGCAAAAGGAAATCAAACAGACCCAATCGTATTTACATCATCCAAAGATGCTCCCAGAGCTGGAGATTGGGGAGGTATTTTCTTATTAGGTGATGCGCCTAGTAATAAACTTAGTGAAAAGGACCTTGTTAAAAAAGGACTTAACACCCACATACCAAATAATTTAGTTTATGGCGGTACAAATACAGAAAGTAATTCTGGAGTGATGGAATACGTGAGAATAGAATATGCCGGTAAACGAACGAAAGATTTTGGGTTTTTTGATGCCTTAAGTCTCTATGCGGTGGGTAACCAAACGCAGATTTCTAATATTATGATGAGTTATAGTAAAGGAAACTCTCTGTATATCTTAGGTGGAGGGGTAGATTTAAAGCAACTTGTGTCGTTTAAGGCCAGTCATTCGGATTATATGTTTGATTCAGGAACACAAGTTACTATTTCGAACTCTTTAGCCGTAAGGTCACCTTATGATTCTGCATCCAAAGGTGCTGCAAGTATACACGTTACAACTAATAGTAATGAAGAAGAAGCAAATTTTGCAAAAGTAAAAACATCTGTCACGGCAAATAATCTTACCCTCCTTAATTTTAGTAATAATTTAAAAAATGCCATTGAGGTGGGTTTAGTGCATGAGGCTATCTACGTAGATGCAAACACCCAGTTGACAATGAACAAGAGTGTGATATCTGGGTTTAATCCTGCAGTTATTTTTAGCCGTGAAATTTCTCTAAATGATAAAAATTTACAACAAATTAGATTTACCAATATGTACTTTAATAGTTGTGAAGGAAATATTTTTATTGAATCATCCAAGGACAACGAAGATCTTGAAAGCTGGTACGGTAACAGTAGTTTTCAAAATGTATATTCAAAAGGAGAAGATGTTAAAACCTTCATTGACCACAAGAACCTGAGAAATCCAGACTTTCGTTTACGTATTAATAAAATCATAGCATCAAGGAGTTCTAACTAACTAAAACAATATTATTTTAAAAAAGTCATAGGTTAACAAACCTAGTTACACATTTGCCACAAATAACCATAATTCCCCCAAATCATGGCTTACACTACCCGAATCATTTTTCAGGGTATATTTCTGATATGTTTTACTGTCAGTAGTGTACCTTCCGCTACAGCTCAACTAGTTATTGGTCAGCCAACCTTAGAGTTTAGTAAAGCGTGTGCTAACGAGTCATTTAATACGTTTGAGACAACCTTTGTTTTTAACCCTCCTTCTTCCTTAAACACTTCCAATCAGTTTACTGTAGAACTTTCTGATGCCAATGGTGAATTTACAGAGGCCGTTGAAGTTTATGTTTCAAATTCTAACGAGATTACTACCTCCCCAGCAACTGTTTCCTTTTCATTACCTACAGATACAGCAGGAGAAAATTATAAGATTAGAATAAAGAGTTCCTCCCCGGCTACGACGAGTGCTCCATCATCAGCTTTTGCTGCCTATTTTAAGCTGCACGATACTCCATTTACAATTAATGGACTCATAGATACTGGAACTTTTTGCCCAGGATTAGCTTACTTACTTACAATAGATAATCCAGGTTTTGACGGCACTATATCACCCCTCACTTTTGAAAGCCTAAGCTTTAACTGGTATAAAGTTATAGATGAAACAAATTCAATTTTAATCGCTCAAGGCGAAACATTACAAGTATCTGAAGAAGGTACTTACTTTGCTGAGACAGATTATGGTAGCTGTACCTCGGAGTCATTTTCTAATAGAGTAACTATTTCTCAAGCGTCTAATGAAGAGCCCGCTAATGCAACAATAACTTCAAGTCTTGGAAATCCGTTTTGTTCCAATGGTGAAGGAACAATACTTACAACAGTGATAGGCGACAATTATCAATGGTTCAAAGATGATGAGCTTATCGAAGGTGCAAATCAAAATACATTACAAACAAATGATTCTGGCAATTATGCAGTTATTGTTACGGCAGGAGATTGTGTTGCAGTAGGAAGCATTCTCCTTGAGGGTCTTGGTGGTTCTACAACTATTGATGTACCTGCAATAAACTTTATTGAGGTGGGAGAAGATCTTACAGTTACCGTAGAAACGACATTAGATAATGTTCAGTACGAGTGGTATTTCAATGATGAACTCATTGAAAACGCTACAGAAAATCAATTGACAGCTTCTCAGGTTGGTAATTATAAGGTTGTTGCAACGGCGACAGGACTCTGTAATTTTAGTATAGAACTATTTTTTGAAATCAAAATAGAGATTAACACAGATACGATTCCTAATGTTATTAGCCCTAATGGTGATGGTCTCAATGACACTTGGATGATACCCGCAGAATATTTAAGTGGCACCAATACAGAGATAGTCATTTTTAGTAGTAATGGTACTGCTACTCTTAACACCACCGATTATTCAAATAATTGGCCAGAGAATACTCAGGAGTTAAGCGATGCAAATCAAGTCTACTATTACATGATAACTCCTCCAAATAAAAAAGTAATAACAGGCTCCATAACAGTTGTGAGATAACGTGAAAAAAATCATAACACATATAATTTTGATTATCTGTTGCTCGGCTCTTTCTGAAGCTCAGGAAAGCACGGGGGCTATTGCATTGGGTTTGCCAGCACGCAATTCATTGATGTTTAATAAATATATCCTTAGTCCTGCTTTAAGTTACGCAAGAGAAGATTACAGGCATATTACAATTAATAATAAACGTGAATTTTTTCAAATAGAAGATGCTCCAGAAACATACTTAGCAAGTTTTTCTGGTCGATTCTCTGAAAATATTGGCGCAGGAATGGGTCTCTTTCAGAGAAACTTTGGAGTATTCACCACTTTTGGAGGTATTGCAAATTTTGCGTACAACGCCCAACTCGCACCAGAAAGCAACTTGACTTTTGGTCTCAATCTATTAGTATATAATAGTAGTGTTAACATGGACAGGGTAGTGACAACAGTTCCTGACCCCTTGCTTGACAACCTACCTTCTAGCTTAATAACAACGATAAGTCCTGGGATAAATTATGGCGGTGGTTTTATAGATGTTGGTCTAACTATAAATAATCTAATAAGCTATGATGTGAGTACGTCACAAATATTAAAAGAGCAACCACAAAGAGGTATCCAAGGGCACTTAATGTATTCAGGGTATATTGATTCATATGGCTTTTTCAATAATAGTAAATTTTCTGCATTAGGACGTGCCGAAATTCGAGAAGACACTTCCATTTACTCAGGCACAGCTATGCTTAGAGTACCTAAAGGATTTTGGATACAAGGCGGATACAGCACACTGTACGGAGGTTCTGCTGGCGTTGGTTTTAATATTACCTCAAACATTGCACTAGAATATAATTATGAAAAATCTCTAGGTGATTTCGTTGACTTAGGATCTTCACACGAGTTAACACTTGCATTCATACTTACAACGCAAGATGATTCTAGTTTCAGACAAGAAAGAATTACAGGGCTTTTAAACTTTGAAAAGAAAAGAAAAAGTTCTTACGGTAAACGCAGCCGCTTAGCGCGAAATAAAACAAAGGAGCCAATAAAACCTACAGAGAGCACTTCTGAGCAAGAGATTACAGAACAGGAACAAGCTGTTGTGGTAGAAAAGACAAGTGCAGAAGCTGAAGAACAAGCTAGAATAGAAGCGGAAGCAATGGCT
>CAYGQJ010000054.1:5564-32778 GCA_964351845.1 uncultured Flavobacteriaceae bacterium
TCACTTCAGACATTAACAACGCAAGCCAATGCATTACAAAGCTCTCAGAGTACTCTTTTGGAAAATCTTACAATAGCTGTAAACAGCAAGGATAAAGACCTTACCGACCTTAAGAATGAAAATGATCTTAGCGAACAAGGAATATTTATAGAACCAAAGCCTTTTAAGAGTGTTTCTCAGGAAAATGCGAAGATAGAATCACTAAAACTAGAACTAGAGGAAACTCTTGAAAAACAAAATGAAAAGATTAAAGAGCTAGAAGATGTATATATCAAAAGAGCTAAAAAAGTAAGAGGTAATGATAAAATTAATCAATACTATAAAGATGCGATTACATCTCTGAAAAGGCAACGTGAGGAGACGAGAAATGCGAAGATATCGGCAATATCGCTTCTTGAAGACATTAAGGTAGCTACCCAATTTGAGCGATCAAGAAGAATTAAACGAGCCATTTTTGATAATGAAGATGATAGGTACAAAAAGGATCAGGCAACCCTTGCTATTTTAAAGCAGAATACAACATTAAGTAGTGTTCCATATAAAGTAGAAGATTTTGATTTCGGAGAAGAAAGAAGCAATAATATTCAAATTTTGAAAAACGTTGAAAATACCGATAATGCCTATTATTTAGTATTGGCAGTTCATGAAAATACTACTAAAAGGGATGAGTTTGTCAAAAAAGTTATCGCTTCGGGTTATTCTAATGTAAATTTCTTTTACGATATCAATACAAGTAAGTATTATATATACTCAGATAAAACAACTTCTCTGCAAAGTGCAAATGAGAAATTAGACAATCAAAATAATGCCCCATACGCATCAAGAATATCAATTATAAAAATAGAGAATTGAAAACATAGAATTTAAAACATAGAACCCGAGCAATTTTTTTTAGTTAGGATTACCCCCCAAATCAAACTGATTATGAATATCGCTAATTTTTATAGAGTACTACTCTTACTAATGCTAAGTAGCATGAGCTTTCAAGCTTTTGCTCAAAACCTAGTTCCTTTTACGCCTAGATTTGATGAAGATCTAAAAGGAGATATACTTACTATTGGAAACACTGTCTTAGGACCAAGTAATGATCCTGTAAATACTGATATTGGAAATAACACCTTTGTCAATATGCTCAATATTGATATTGATGATGATAGTTCTACGTTCAATTCTTCAAGTGCAGAACTTGTTATTCCTAATCCTAATTGTTACGTAATCCGAGAAGCAACACTCTATTGGGGAGCAGTAGAACCAGAAGATAATACGAGCGATGATACTGTTAGACAAGTAAAATTTAAAGGACCCTCAGGTGGCTATATAGACATTACAGGAGATCTCATTTATAGAGATGAGAGTACAGATCTCAATTCGGCTTTTCCGTATGCTTGTGTCGCAGATGTGACGGGTATTGTGCAATCTTTCCCTTCGAACCTAGGGTATTATACGGTGGCAAATGTTGCTACTAAAACAGGAGTAGGGAATGACGCCACGCCACGTAATAGAAATGGATATACGGCTGGATGGTCATTGTTTATTGTTTATGAAGATCCTACCTTACCAAGTAAATCTATTACTAGTTTTGATGGTTTTAGTGCAATATTTAGAAATCAAGCAGCCGTAGATATTGATATTGATGGTTTTCGTACGTTACCAGCTCCTCAGCCCGTAAGAGCAAACTTGGCTTTTGCAACATTAGAAGGTGATGTGTCACTTAACGGCGATAGAATGAGTCTTAATGGAACTGACCTCTCATCAACAGATAGACCGGTAGGTAACTTCTTTAGAAGCCTAGTAACTCAGCTTGATGCTCAACCTGTGGATAATAGAATACCTAATAGTTCCAACACCTTGGGCTTTGATACAGGAGTAATACGGGTGCCTAATCCAGGAAATACTGTAATAGCAAATGGAGATACTTCTGCGACAATGAGTCTTACGACAGATAGAGATTTCTTCTTGCAGTATTTTTTCGCGTTTGCTGTAGAGATTATAGAGCCAAAAATAGTCCTAACAAAATTAGTGGAAGATGAGTTTGGAAACGATATTAGTGATCAAGTAGTTAATTTAGGGCAAGAACTTAACTATGTGATTTCCTTTGAAAATGTTGGAAATGATGATGCTAGAGAATTTACCATTAGGGATGTCCTTCCTATAAATATAGTTTTTGATTATCCTGCAGGCTTAGATCTACCCGCAGGTGTAAATCCTGTGAGTTATAATGCTGCCACCCGTGAACTTGTATTAGCTGTTGAAGATTATCTAGTTGAAGAAAACGACCCTGCTGTAGAGTTTAGAATTCAAGTTAATGTAGTTGATACGTGTAGTCATTTAATCGAATCGTGCTCAAACCTTATCCAAAATCAAGCTTTTGGAAGTTATATAGGAACTATTAATCCTGATTTTGTAATTACAGATGACCCAAGCGTGAGTTCAAATACAGGGTGTTTATTAGTTCCTCAAGCCACTAATTTTTTAGCAGATATCGATGATTGTGAGTTTGAGGAGAATGCTATTTTATGTGGAGATAGCACATTGCTAACTGCTGCAGATGGTTATGATACATATTCTTGGTCAAATGATCCCTCAGGTATACCAGTGATTGCTACTACACAAACATTGACAGTAACAGAAAGTGGTACTTACTACGTATTTAATACTGCTCCAGCTCCATGTAGATCAATTATACAAATTTTTAACGTCATCACGTATGGTGAGGATCAAACGAATCCAATCCTTCCACAAGCAGACGAAATTGTTACTTGTCCTGATGATGGCAAACTTTTACCTAATATTTTTCTATGTGGTTTAAATGATTTCAGAGAGCTAACAGCAGATATCACAGATTCCAATTCAATTATATGGGAACAACTTGATGAAACGAGTTGTCCGCCTGTGAGTGATATTGATTGCGCAAACGAAGATGGAGGATGTGTTTGGAATCAAGTTGCTACAGGCGCAGATTATACGGTAAATACTGCAGGACAATATAGATTGACAGTTAATTATGATGGGGGGTGCTTCAATCAATTCTTCTTTAATGTGTACCAAAATGTACTCAATCCAACCGTCGTAGTAACAGATATTTTATGTGATAGCCTCGGAAGTATAACAGTTAACAACGTGCCAAGCAATTACGAGTTTAGTTTGGACGGTGTCACTTATCAGGATAGTAATGTCTTTAATGTGAGTATTGCAGGAGTTTATACTGTCTATATAAGACAAATAGATGTACCTGTAGACGCTTGTGTTTTTACTGTGCCAGATGTACTTGTACGAGAGAGAGATTTTACTTTTGAAGCCGAGGTAATTCAACCTTTATGTCACGGAGACTTGGGAAGTATTCAGGTTGTAACTAATGATGCAGAACCTCAATATACTTTCACTATCTCTGAAGGAGGTGTTTTAGTAAATACCGTTGGACCTATAGTCGAGAATAATTATAATTTTGAAAACTTAGGTCCAGGTACGTACACTGCTACTGTAGAAACAGAGGACGGCTGTATAGATAGTCAAGAAGTCACGATTACTGAACCACCGCTACTTACATTAACTGCAGACCTCAGTACTCCATTCATAGATTGTTTGATTCAAGCGGTAGATGATAATGGAAATCCAATATTTGATGAAGATGACAATCCAGTATATGAAGAGGTTCAGGGAGAGATAAATATGAACGCAAATGGTGGTACACCTCCCTATGTATATTTTATCAATAGTACGACTGTTTTTCAAAGTGATCCTATTTATTTAATAAACAGTGCAGGGACTTATAATATTACAGTTGTAGATGCAAATAATTGTGAAGCGACTACCTCTGTAGATGTTGAAGAAATTCTGCCGCCAGAGTTTACTGTATCTTCTACTAATATTCCATGTTCCGACTCTGGGGACAGTGGTGTTATTGAATTTACAGTAACTAACACGAATGGAAGTAGTTTGGAATATAGTATTGATAATGGCATGAGTTATTCCAACGCTTCAATATTCACAAATCTTGCACCTGGAACTTATGAGACGCTTATTCGTTACACTTTTGGACCTTCATCGTGTACTACAGATCCTCAATCTGTTATTATAGAAATTCCAGATCCCATTACAGGAAACATATCCATTACAGAAGACTTCACCTGTACAACTGGTGCTGCTGAAATCACAGTAACCGATGTAAGTGGAGGAACACCAGCATATACATATAGTATTGACGGTGTTAATTTTCAATCAGAAACTATTTTTCCTGGATTAACAGATGGATCTTATACCATCGTCATTCAAGATGCAAATGGATGTACATTTACCACCGAAGCGGTCGTAATATTACCACTAGATCCTCCAACAAATTTGGATTTCACAAATACACCAATCACTTGTCCAACAAATACAAGTGACGTAACGATTACTGCTACGGGCGGTGTGAGTCCGTTAGAATTTAGAATCACCGCACCCACATCGGCAGCTACAGTATATCAATCATCTAACGTCTTTACTGGGCTAGCACCAGATATTTACACTTTTGAAGTGAGAGATACTAATGAATGTGTTTACAGTGAACAACATAGTATTGACGCTCTACCTACCATAAGTGTAAGTGCTCAAACCCAAAATGACGTGACTTGTGTTGGAGGGGCTGACGGAGTGATTTTAGTAACCGTTTCAGGAACTACAAATTTTGAGTATAGTGTTAATGGGGCTCCCCCAGTAGTTGGAATCTCTCCCATATCACTTACAGGACTTCCCGCAGGAGTCTATACTATTTTAGTTCAAGACTTACTAACAAATTGTCAAGCAACTAGTAACATCGAGACTATTGATGAGCCAGTGACACCTCTGCAACTTACGGCAGATGAAAACCCTATAACTTGTAATAATGAAGGAAGTGTGCTATTAGCTGCTTCTGGAGGTTGGGGAGGATACACATTCACTCTAACACAACCAGATAATTCCATAGTGGGACCCCAATCCAATAGCACCTTTATTGGTTTAAGCCTCACAGGACTTTACACAGCAACTGTAGAAGATATAAACGGTTGTCAAGAATCGACAACTTTTAATCTAACCAACCCAGAAAATATTGAAGCTGAGATAAGTAATGTTTCAGATCTATGTTATGATGGTACTGACGCTGCAACTATAGAAGTAACAGTCAATTCTGGAGTAGCACCTTTTGAGTATAGTATTAATGGTGCACCTTTTCAGTCAAACAGTGTATTTGACAATTTAGTACCTGGCAGTTACATCATAGAGGTACGTGATGCTTTTGGATGTACCGTTACTTTGCCAGCTTCTATTATAGCACCAGAGATTACTGTTTCTGCAGTATTAAGTGACAACCTAGATTGTACAATATCTACAGATGCTGAAATAACAGTAACAATAGGGGGAGGTACGCCACCTTTCACCTATGAAGTCGCAGTGGATGGGAATCCTTATAGCGATCAAGGAGCGACCCCTTCTCCATTTACCTATAATACGGCTGCACCTGGAAATTATCAATTCCGAATTACTGATGATGAGGGATGTATCGCAGAATCAAATATTGTGGTCGTTACCCCTCTTTCTCAGCCCGAAATAGACCTTGTTGTGGTTGCACAAGCAATACAATGTAATGGCGATGAGAATGGAGTCATTGATGTAACTATTGACATGACCACTGGAACTCCTCCTTTTAGTATTAATGTGGTTAATACTACTTCAAATACGGATTATGGCTCCCAGACTTCGGGTCTTCCCGCAGGAGACTATACCATCACATTAACAGATGGAAACGAGTGTACCGATATAGAAACAATTACTATAAGTGAACCAGATCCTATCATCGTAGACATTGAGGCTTTTGATATCACCTGTGAGGCAGGAGGAATTTCGCTTGGTGAAATTAGAGTGAATAGCATTACTGGAGGTACAGGATTATACGACATCTATGTTACAGGTGCAGGTGGTTATATGGATCAAGCACTAGATGTAACAGGAGCCACTGTAGTTAATTTTGATGTTATTGAATTTGGTCTTTATCAAGTTAATGTTATTGATGAAAACGGTTGTTCATTATTAACTCAAGACATACTTATTGCATCACCACCTAACGATTTAGATATTATAGTAAATTCTACCGTAGATTGTACAGCTGGCGGAACTACGGAGGTTTCTGTGAGTACCATTTTAGGTAGTTCAGGGCCATTTTTCTTTGCCATATATACAGATCCTGTCCCAGTATATCCTAACCCTGTGGGAGATTGGTTTCCAGAATCGTCTCCAGGAAGTGTAATCTTTACAGGTCTAACTCCTGGACTTACATATACATTTATGGTTTATGATGCTGCCACCATGTGTACATATTTTGAAACAGCAGATATTCCTATACCAACAGATTCAACATTATCAGTCTCTGCTCCAGATGTTGATAATATAACGTGTACAGGAAATGGAGACGGTGATGTATCCTTTACTGTGACAAGTATTTATGGCACCGATGTAACTATTGATTATGAGATTTTTAATTCTCTAAGTCAAGTTACCACTGGAATCTCAGGCATGGACACGGTTCCTGCTGGTTCTTCAATAACCATTTCTGATTTAGGTCCCTTAGGAATAGGAAATTACTATGTCTTGATAAGTGAAACCTCCGGATCCAACGCAGGTTGTGGTGTCATTACAGCACCGTTTAATATCACCGAGTCACAAATACCTCTTGGGCTATTGATAAATATTGATCAAGATGCAAATTGTAATCTAGCCTCTGGTGTTATTAGCGCAACAGGTCAAGATGGAACTTCACCGTACCAATATCAAATTACGACAACTCCTACAGCTCCTTTGGCAACAGACCCATCTTGGGCTGATCAGAGTGTTTTTAATGTTGATGCAGGAACCTATTATGTACATGTACAAGATACTTATGGGTGTATTGTGACGAGTCCAGCCCAAATAGTTGATATGAATCCTTCTCCTGTGGTAAACGCAATTGTAGCAAATCCTTGCGACACCCCAGAAGGTGATTTTGAAATTGATGTAACGCTAACAACAGCTGGAGCTCCTCCTTATAGTTTTAGTATAGATGGTGGTGCTTTTCAAGTACAAACACCTCCTTTTACACTCTCAGGACTAAGCTCTGGAACTCATACGGTAGAAGTTCAAGATGCAAACGGTTGTGGTAATTCCATAGCATTGGATATTTTAGTTCCACTTGCTCCGAGTGTGCAAGTGATAGCATTGCCATCTTGTGACGACGATGATGGCGAAATCGAAGTGAACGCTAGTGGCGGCTCTGGAAATTACACGTATACTATTGCTCCAAATCCTACTTCAGTCACACTCACTAGCAACATATTTTCAGGAGTACCATCTGGAACGTATACTATCACTGTAGAAGATGCAGACCCATCAAGCAATTGTACAGCGACAACAGAAATAACTCTTGATGTGCCTACTCCTGTAACTTTTGAAACTGACACAACAGATGTAAGTTGTTTTACTGGCAACGACGGTAGTATTACAGTGACTTTGTTAGCTGGAAATGATAACCCAACTTATACATACGAGATTATCGCACCTATTATCGTACCTGCTCAAAATTCAAATATTTTTCTCGATCTTCCAGCAGACACTTATACTGTACAAGTAAACTCTGGACGAGGTTGTTCTGAAATTGCAGATGTGACCATAAATGAACCCACTCTTTTAGAGGCATCTGCTATGGCTACCGAATTTATGTGCGCACCAGATAATACTGTAAATTCTTCAACAGTAACTATTACAGGATCTGGAGGTACTGCTCCCTATTCATATAGTATAGATGGAACTAATTACTCAACTACAAATACATTTACAATTTTAGATACTGGCAGTGTACAAATAATTGATGTGTTTGTTACCGACGCTAATGGTTGTTCAGTATCAAATACTGTAACCATCGATCCTTTAGCAACGATTACAGCAGCAGCAATCACAACAACCAATCCGATCGATTGTAATGGCGCTGGTGAGGTAACAATAAATGTAACTGGAGGTTCTGGAAACTTTAACTACCAATTGCTCCCCGATGGAACACCTCAAACATCAAATATTTTTGCTCTTACCAATCCAGGAACTTATTTCTTTCAAGTAAATGATTTGGATACAAATTGTTATTTCTTAACAGACCCATTTGTCATAGATCCTTTTGATACTATTGAGGCAACAATAAGCACTACTCAAGACATTGATTGTTTTGAAAACTCTATTGGCCAAATGGAACTTACCGTAAGTGGTTATACTGGCGATTATGAGTATCAAGTATTAGATAGTACAGGGACACCAGTCGGTCCAGTACAAACTTCTAATACAAGTAATAATCCACAACTCATTACTGGACTAGAAGCAGGCAATTATACAGTGAGTGTCACAGCTACTGAAAGTCCATTTTGTGTTGCCATTTCAAATACTGATAATATAGCAACCCCTATCGAAGCGTTATCCTTGAATGCTTCAGAAAGCTTTGATGTAACGTGTACAAATGATCAAGGGATTATAACAGCAATCGGTTCTGGCGGAACACCACCTTATGAGTACGAACTTGATGGAGCAAGCACTGTACCTTTTTCTAGTAACGGAACATTTGAAAACTTAAGCGCTGGTTCTTACAATGTTACTGTTCGTGATGCAAATGGGTGTCTAAATAGTGAAACTATATTATTAGAAGTTCCTGAACCTATAGTCGCGACCTTTGTTCCGAGTACTACCCAAGTTAGTTGTTTTGGAGATCAGTCAGCTTCTATTACGATTACTAACATTAGCGGAGGCCAAGGAGTTGATTACAATTATACTCTTAATAGAATTTCTCCTAACCCAAGTACATTTGGCCCTCAAACTTCAAATATTTTTACAAATTTAGGGGCAGGTGTGTATTCCGTTACGATTCAAGATCCTTACAGTTGTGAACTTACTTCTGCTGATATTACCATTACCGAACCAGATCAAATTCAAGCAAATCTTGTTTTAAATACAACTCAGACATGCGCTACTGAAGCAACACTTACATTAACAGCATCTGGAGGTATACCGCCTTACACATATAGTGAAACTAGTGATTTCAGTAATCCTTTAGGAACCTTTACAAGCAGTGTTACTTTTAGCGTTCCTGTAGGCTCTTATGATTATTACATTAGAGATGCAAATGGTTGTATTAACGGAGTTTTTAATGAGATAACGATAGACCCTTTACTTCCTTTAGAAGTTAATTTTGATTCTTTAAATCCGGTTATAAATTGTGTAGGTGATAACACTGGTAGTATAATTGCAACAGCCCAAGGAGGAGTAGGAAATTATATATATACATTACAAGACAGCACCGGTGCTACCCTTCCAGTAAGTCAAAATCCACCTGGTACTTTCGAAGGCCTTTCAGCGGGAATTTATATAGTACTCGTGGAAAGCGGGGATTGTGAAGTAGTCTCTGAAGTTATAGAAATCACTGAGCCTGAAAACGGACTAGATGCTATACTAGATGTTACCGAAATTACCTGTAGAGGGGCAAATGATGGAATACTAGAAATCTCTACAACTGGAGGAACTGGAGTCATTAAATATGCCATTTCCCCCAATTTAGATCAATTTTTTGAAACTAATTTATTTGAAAATTTAGAACCTGGAGATTATGTTGTGATTGTTCAAGATGAACTAGGGTGTTTCTTAACGCTAGATTTTACATTGATCGATCCAGAAGCAGTCATACTTGGCATCGTTGCAGATTCTATATTTCCAGAACAATGTTCAGGAGAACAAGACGGTTCATTTATCATAGAAATTTCAGGAGGATCACTTCCATATTCTGTAAGTCTTGACAATGAAGATGGTCCTTATACTACAGGAGATGCTATGCAAACTGAATTTATGTTTGACAACCTTTCAGGAGGGGATCACATAGTTTACATCCGAGATAACCAAGGATGTGAATCTGTTTGGAATATATCGTTTCCAGAATCTGTAACTCTTAATCCATTAGTTGACGTTGAATACCTATGTAGTGAAAATGTTCCAAGTACTATTATTACAGTAACGGTAGATGAGAGTATAACAGATCTAACACTTGTGGAGTACTCGCTAAATGGAGGGCCTTACCAAAGCAGTAATGTGTTTACCAATATTCCTCCAAGCGTAGCAAATTATATTTTAGTAAGATATGCTAATGGATGTATCCAGAGCACAGATTTCTTTAATATTGATCTGGTAAATCCTTTATCACTTAGTGTTGAAGAGGGAAACTATAATGAAATCATAGCCTATGCAGCAGGAGGTTTTGGCAATTATGAGTATACATTTAATGATGTATCCACAGGGAGTGAGAATGTATTTATTATTTCTGAAACTGGTACGTACCAAGTAACCGTAACTGACGAAGCTGGATGTATTGCTATAGCAGAAATTTTTATTGAATTCGTTGATGTATGTATTCCAAATTATTTTACCCCAAATAATGATGGAGTAGCAGATACCTGGGCCCCAGGATGTGTGGACAACTATCCAAACCTTAGAACCAAAATATTTGATCGCTATGGACGTGTGGTTGCATTTATACGCCCTGGTTACACTTGGAATGGACAATATGATGGCAAAGACCTGCCTTCTGGTGATTACTGGTATGTAGTAACTCTGGGTGTTTCAGAGAATGATCGAGAATTTGTCGGTCACTTTACGCTGTATAGATAATATAGAAGCAACTTAAAAACTTAACCTATGAAGACGTTAATAAAATACATCCTTTATGTACTATTTCTATGTAGTACTTCACAAGGCATTACTCAGGAACTTAATTTACCAGTTTTTAGTCAATATCTAGCCGATAGTAATTTTGTAGTAGCACCTACATTCGCTGGTATAGGTGATAATTTCCGTATACGCCTCAATGCACTCACCCAGTGGGTAGGTATTGCTAATGCACCAGACAACCAAGCGCTTTATGCAGATATGCGTTTTGCAGATCGATCTGGTTTAGGAGTGTCATTATACAATGATAGAAACGGAAATACACGTCAACAAGGATTTAAACTATCATTTGCACACCATCTCATGCTTGACTATAAAACAGAACAGTATTTATCTCTTGGTTTATCTGTAAATACGAATAGTTTTAGTATTGATATACAAAATTTTTCACCTACCATAGATATGCCGTTTATAGATCCATTTGTTACTGATAATCGCGCTGTAACAAATCTAAACTTTGATGTGGGAGCTTTATATCGCTATAGAAGGATTTTTGTTAGTGTAAACGCCAATAATATTCTACCAAAGGAAGTTGACAAATTTTCTGGTTTTGAACCTAATTTGCTATTTAATTTACAAGTCTATTCAGGTTATACTTATAAAACTAAAAATTACTCACAGTGGGAGCCGTCAATATTTTATCAACGATATATGAGTGACGGTAGATCGAGTACAGATATTAATATAAAGTACCGTAAGTATAATAGAGACAATGATTATTATTGGGCAGGAGCTACCTATCGTTTCCTTAATGATCAAGTTGGAAATCCATTAGGAATTGGTCCAATGGTAGGTGCAAAAAAATCAATTTTCTTTGTATCCTACGCCTATCAATTGACACTTAATGAGTTAATCACTTTAAATTCTGGAACGCATTCTATTACAATAGGTTTTGACTTTCTTCAAGGTAAGGGTAGTTGTCCTTGTACAGCTACCAACGAAGGAGCTAGAACTTGGGCATATTAAAAGATCACACTCTGGTATTATATATTTAAAATAAGATCTCTTAGCTAACTGAAATAATTCCTTTATAAAACTCTTGCCTTTTTTCTCATTAGAGTATATTTTAAAGGAGTACTCTGTTTGTAGTAGGCTTTTGTACATCAAGTTAGTTCGGAGTTATTATGGTGTCCTAAACTCCATACAAATCTAAAGAAGATACTTTTGATGAATTGCTACGTTCAAATGTCAAATCTTTTCCTACGATAATCAATACTAGTCTTAATTCAATAAAGTCAAAGAAAAAAAGAATCTGCAACTACAAATCGCAGTTACAGATTATGAGACTATGTTGAGATAGTACATTTCAGTATGATTGGATGGATTTTTTTTACGCTTTCGCGAAAGCGTACTCATCCAAAAAACGATCAAAAATTTCTAAAGCATCCAAAGGATTTAAAACAAATCTTACGTTCTTTGACTTGATTGGCAACAGTTTTAAGTCATCAATGAAAGCTATTAAAGACTCTTAATTACTACTTGATGCAATTCCTTCATTCTTTTTTATTAGTGGTAGTAAGTCTGCGTGTTGCTTAAAATTTGTTGTGATTAAGTCATTTATAAGCGTATAACTATTTGAAGATTTAATGCAAGCTGATAGCGCATATTTTAAAATATTATCCTCATCTCCAGTCTGCAAATACAACCTAATCATTGTTATATCATAGGTATTAGAGATATCAAGACCACTCCTCTCTGCGCGTTCTTTAATATCCTTAAGCATGTCAATAAAATCTTTGGCTTTTCCTTCGTAGCCCTTCTCAAAATCATACTCTTCGACCTGCGCTGCAACATAATCGAAGGCTTTCTGAAGCTTTTGTTCCTTTACATCTTTTTGTGAAGGTAATTCTAACACATCCTCATACGTAGATTTGTAAGACAACTCATTATTAAAATATCTCTTATATAGCCAGATTCCTTCTTCTGGATTTTGCATATCCCAACCCACATTTGTTCTAAATACAGTTTCATCTGCCCCAGCTTTTGGGAATGTATTTATCGTAAGACGATTGTCCTTTAAGCTCAATTGTAAGGCATTATAATACTTCTCTTTAGTTTCTGAGCTTAAAAGACTTATAGATCCTACGGTTGCAGAAATAGCCATCACTTGATCCTTACCATTAAGGGCTATAAATGCAGGAGAGCCATCGTGTATAATACCCTTTACACTCAGATCGCCTAAAGTTTTATCTCCATCATATTTCTCCCAACCACTAGTGTCGTTGAAAGCCACTTCAATTTTTGTTTTTTTATTTTCTTTTGAAATCCGAAAAGCTGGATAGATCAAAGCTCCATTAGAATAGTTTCTAAATGTGTGAATGGTTTTTTGAGTTCCAGTCTCAACATCTTGTTGATATTCTACACCACTTTTTTGACCACCTATGTATTCTGAATAACTAGTTGAGGGTCCTTTAGGGTTGTACATGTAATTTATACCAAGACCTGATTTTTCTCCATTTTCATAATGACCTATAAAAACACCATTTTTTATTTCTGATCGGGATAATCCTACTTCGCAACCTCCATTTAAACATTGAGAGTAAGAACTTGATATTAGACACAGCAAGAACGCTGTGATACTTAGTAACTTTAATTTCATAATTTGATGATTTGGGGGGTTAATCAAATAATGCGATCACATTTCTGTAAATCAGTACGTTTGTATTACTGCAATTACGTAAAAAAAAGCATATCTTCCAAATAGAATACAGGCTTCTTGGCGACTTAGTATGCTTTGGACAGCACTAGTCTCATACTTAAAATTCTGTAATTACTTGTTATTAGTACATTGAGATGGGTTTTGTCATTTTTATAAAAAATATATTCTTTTTTTTGGTTATACAGCGCTTAAAACTGCTTTACAAAGAAATATGAGTAATCATTTGTAATACATTACTTACAAATCGAATACTGAAAATTCATTTCTATAGATTATAGGTTGCGTTTGTAGTTTCATAATTTACCTTTTATTTACTTGCACAAAAAATGCTACCCCAGAAGAAGTTAAACTTGGGGATTATTTAAAAAGACGTATTATTTCTATATCTAAACACAATCACAAAAAATCACTCCCTTTAGGGTTGGGGAATTGATTTTTGGCTTAATCATATTAAAATGTTTCTTTTCAAAAAATGAATATTATTCATTACTCATAATAATTTTCGTACTTCTCGTAACTTTTTTACAAGTCAATAGTCTTATCACAAACAACTATAAAAAAATATAGAGATGAAAAGAATACTATTTGTTGTTTTATTGGGGCTTATCAGCCATTTTAATTTCGCTCAAAATCCAACTGGAGATTGGTACGGAAACTTAGATGTACAACCAGGTGTGATACTCCCGTTGGTTTTTCATATTTCTGAAGCAGAGGGCATCTATAGTGGGACACTAGATAGTCCCGATCAAAAAGCCTTTGACATTCCGATAACGACTGTTACCTATACAGATACAAATCTGAGTATTGCCATCACCAATATGGGGCTTACTTATGAAGGTACGCTCAGCAATAACAAACTCATAGAAGGTATTTTTAAACAAGGTGGCCTCACGATTCCATTGCAACTCACACGTGAAGCTGTTGCTGTAGAAGCCCCTAACAGGCCTCAAGAGCCTCAAGCACCTTTTCCATACACCGTACAAGAAGTTACCTTTGACAATAAAGAAGCGAATGCTACTTTTTCTGGAACGATCACCCTTCCTAAAGTTGTTTTTAAAGGAAAAAAGAAACTCCCTGCCGTTATTTTAATTTCTGGATCTGGACCCCAGGATCGTAATGAAGAATTACTAGGACACAAACCTTTTTTGGTCATTGCAGACTATTTGACTCGAAATGGTATTGCAGTATTACGTTATGATGATCGAGGGACGGCAGCATCAACAGGAGAATTTACAGAAGCCACAAGCGCAGATTTTGCCACTGATGCACAAGCTGCTTTTGATTTTCTAAAAATGCATCCCGACATAGATGCTTCAAAAATAGGATTTGCAGGTCATAGTGAAGGTGGGTTGATCGCACCTATGGTGGCAGCAAATAACAAAGAAGTAGCCTTTATAGCCTTACTAGCAGGGGTTGGACAGCCAGGCGATGAGTTACTTATTGATCAAGGGTACTTAATAGGAAAAGCACAAGGTTTTGATGATGAGATGCTCCGTAAAAATCGAATTGCTCAAGAGGTGATGTTTTCTACTGTCAAAAAACACTACGGAGATACTGAAAAAATAAAAGAGGAGATCACCCTCTATTTAAATAATGCATTAGAACAGAGCCCTGAAATGATTCCCGAAGGATCTTCTAAGGAAGCACTAATAAAGCGAGAAATAAATACATTAACCTCCGATTGGTTTCAATATTTGATCACTACAGACCCGCGACCGACTTTAGGAAAAGTTACCTGTCCCGTTTTAGCGATCAATGGATCATTAGATTTACAAGTTCCTTCTCAGAAGAATCTTACAATTATTGAAGAATCTGTTAAAAAAGGTGGAAATACAGATGTCACTACTGTAGAATTCCCTAATTTGAACCATCTATTCCAAACCACCACCACAGGTAGTCCTTCTGAATATGCAATCTTGGAAGAAACATTTTCTCCAGATGCTTTGAAAGTACTGAGTGACTGGATTATAGAAAAGACGAAATAAAAAACATCAAGCCTCATGACAAACGTTGGAACCAAAAAACCGACCCAAGGGGCGAGGGATGAAACTATAGATCCCGCTAAAAAAGCGGGATTAGTTCAACTAGCTATTTTGAATTCGTCCCTTGGACTTTTCAAAATAGTGTTTCACTAATAAAACAACACACTATGTTTTCATTGTTTAGAGAAAATCTTAGAATTGCATCTGATAGTATTAAGAGCCAACTACTCAGAACTATCTTAACAGTCCTTATTATCGCTATAGGTATTACGGCACTTGTAGGCATACTTACATTTTTAAAAGCTTTTGAGAACACCCTTACCAGTGATTTTGCTTCGATAGGAAGTAACACAATAAGCATACAACGTTACGAATTTACCAATCAACGTAGAGGGGAACGCAAGATCATTAATCCCGTAATTGGATATCGTGATGTAAAAGAGTTTTCTGAAACCTTCTCATATCCTACTGCAAAAACAGCTATTTCCTTTACAGGGACGCGTATTGCTGAGGTAAAATATGAGAATGAAAAGACAGACCCTGAAGTACGTGTTGTTGGTGTTAATGAAAATTTCCTACAAAACTCAGGTCTTAAATTAGACAAAGGGCGTAATTTCACCCCTTTTGACATCAGCAATAATACCCGTGTCTGTGTATTAGGTAGTGATTTCAATAAAAATCTTTTTAAAGATGACAATCCCATTGGAAAAACCATTAGTATCCGTGGTACTAAATTTAATGTGATTGCTATCCTTGAAGAGAAAGGAGCTACTTTTGGAAACAATCAAGATTTACGAGTACTTATCCCGATACAAGTAGCACGTACCATGTTTACCCAACCTAACATTAATTATAATGTCAGTATTATGGTAGATAATCCTGACTTTTTAGATAGTGCTGAAGAAGAAGCCATCCTTGCGTTTAGAAATATCCGCAAATTATCACCTGTACAGCCTAATAATTTTGGCATGGGTCGTAGCGATGACCTTGTGAACCAGATTACAGAAATTACTGGATATTTAGGCGTTGCTGCTTGGGCCATTAGCCTTATTACCATCTTTGGATCTTGTATTGCTTTGGTCAATATTATGCTTGTATCTGTGACAGAACGTACACGGGAAATAGGTGTTAGAAAAGCACTAGGCGCTAAAAAGTCGACCATTGCTTTCCAGTTTTTATACGAAGCAATTATTGTTGGGCAGTACGGCGGTATCCTAGGAATTGTTCTAGGCGTTGGAATAGGTTTTCTTATTGCTAACGTATCAGGCTTTGTATTCACAATTCCTTGGAATGCTATTATTGCAGCAACAACCATCACTTTTTTTATAGCAATTATATCAGGCCTTTTTCCTGCGCTTAAAGCGGCTAAATTAGATCCTATTGAATCGTTGAGGTATGAGTAAGCGTTGATTTTTACTCCTTAATATCCACAAAACGAGAAAACCAAGTATACAAATCACCTTTTGTGATTACGGCACCTTCTTGGATTAATTTGAATTTGTCTGCGTTAGGCATATTACTATACTCTTTACTCGCACTCATAAAGACTACAGCATCATCGCCTAAGTTTTGTTGTAACCATTGGTAACCCTCTTTTGTTGTAATATCAACACCTTCCTTATTCACCTTGATAGCAATAAGTGTCATTTTATCTTCTCTAAGATTGAAAAGATGCATTTGATTGGGAGAGATATGCTCTAGATAGGCTGCTTTTGTTAATACATTTTCCCAAACAAGATCTGAAAAAATATCTATTTCTTCTTCGGCAACGTGCGGCTTTGTGGTTTTGATTTCTTGCCATTCGTCTGCGGTAATGGACTGTGTGGCTAAAAAATTAATAAACTCTTGATGAAGTTCTTCTAGTTGTTCTTTGGTAAGTCGAGCGTATTGCATGCTATACTTTTTTTTTCTGAGTACGCTTTTGTACTTGGGCAGGGCTCAGCATAAGCTTCTAGGTCCTGATCGTCATTGAAAGCGTGAATTTTAGTCTAATACTGTAGTGAAACTTGTCTATAAAAAAACCGCTTTCATTAGCTGAAAGCGGTTTTAAAAATTGTGTATTCTCAATTATGCTTCAGCAATTACGTCAAAAGCAAATGGTACTACAACATCTCTATGAAAACGTATAGATGCTTCATAGCTACCTAAACGTTTGATGTTATTACCAGGAATAGTAATAAATTTCTTCTCAATAGAAACACCAGCTTTTTCTAGTGCTCCTGCAAGATCTGCGTTATTTACTGATCCAAAAAGCTTATCTCCATCTCCAGTTTTAGAAGTAATTTTAATTTCTAAATCTTTTAATTTGTTAGCTTCTTTTTGAGCATCATCAACTACTTTTTGCTCTTTGTGAGCTTTCTGCTTTAAGTTCTCTGCGAGTACTTTTCTAGCAGATGGCGTAGCAAGCACTGCTGCTCCTTGAGGTATTAAATAATTTCTTCCGAAACCATTCTTTACTGTTACGATATCGTCTGCAAATCCTAGATTCTCAACGTCTCTTTTTAATATAAGTTCCATGAATGTCTAGTTTTTATTTGTATAAGTCAGTCACGTAAGGCATAAGTGCTAAGTGGCGTGCACGCTTTACAGCAACACTTACTTTACGTTGGTATTTTAATGAAGTTCCTGTAAGACGACGTGGTAACAATTTACCTTGCTCGTTTACAAAAGACAATAACCAATCTGCATCTTTGTAATCAACGTACTTAATACCTGATTTTTTAAAACGACAGTATTTTTTTGCCTTGTTCGTTTCAATGTTTAAAGGCGTAAGATATCTAATATCTCCGTCTTTTTTTCCTTTTGCTTGTTGTTCGATAGAAGATGCCATAATTACGCTTGTTTTTTGTTTCTAGCTACTCTTTTTTCAGCCCAAGCAACTGCATGCTTGTCTAACTTTACAGTAAGATAACGCATCACACGCTCATCTCTACGGAATGTAAGCTCGTATTCAGAGATTGCCTCTCCTGGTACGGTAAATTCGAATAAGTGATAAAAACCACTTTTTTTGTTTTGGATAGCATAGGCAAGCTTTTTAAGCCCCCAATCCTCTTTGTTAACCATCTTAGCACCCTTGCTCTTAAGAAAATCTTCGTACTTCTTAACTGTTTCCTTTATCTGTTCATCAGATAAAACGGGATTCAAGATGAAAACAGTTTCATAATGATTCATATAGAATGATGTTTAATTTAAAATGTGTGCAAAAATAATTATAGTTATTGGTTTGACAAAGTTAAAATGGATAAATAATGTGTATAAAAACACCACAGGTTAAAATAGCCCCTAAACAAAAGGATAAAAAATTAAAAAACAATGGCTTATACACCAATTATTGATGAGATCACCAAGTAGCAAATTCGACAAAAAACACAAAAATCCGATGAAATTCACATTTTAATTGGTGTTTCCTTTTTTTTTGAGTATTATTGTAACTCTTAACCTATTTAAATTAAACACTGTGGAAGGAGTAATTCTAGATTGCGCAGTTGTAGACGACTCAAGCCTACAACGCCTTGCGATTGTAAAGATGATCAGTGATCATCCAAATTTACGACTCGTAGCCGAATACAATAATGCCATAGAGACAAAAAATGGTTTACTTGAAACAAAAGTAGACCTCATCTTTCTTGATATCGAGATGCCTATTTTGTCTGGATTTGATCTATTAGATGATCTTATCCACAAACCTCAAATTATATTTGTTACTGGTAAAACCAAGTATGCGTACAAAGCATTCAATTACAATGCTATTGATTATTTACGCAAGCCTATTACCAAAGATAGATTTACAAACGCGGTTTACAAGGCCATCAGTTTATATAAGCTTAAAACTGAAGGGGCTGTAGATGATGATGATTATATCTTTGTAAAAAGTAATCTAAAAAAGAAAAAGGTAATGCTTAACGAACTTAAATATATCACTGCCTTAGGTGATTATGTAAAGCTCGTTACCGTGCATGATCCTATTGTAGTGCTTGCCACTATGAAGTCATTTGTAGCACAATTACCACCAGAACGTTTTATGCGTATTCATAAATCATATATCATTAATATTGATAAGGTAGACAAATACAACAGCAGAAACATCGAGATTGATGGAGAAAAAATTCCATTAAGTCGTCATAAGAAAACAGAATTAATTGAAGCCCTATCTGCTTAAATTGATTTTCAATTACAACAGTAAAAAATCCGCTCCCCCAATTAGCGGATTTTTTTATGTTATCTATTTTAAACTACAAACCCTAAGATGTTTCTTTTTTATACGCTTTCGCGAAAGCGTATACGACAATAGTATCTTCAAAGCGCAACTACCCTCGGGATAATTTCACAAGGCGTATTTTTAAGGAAAAACATATGATTTTGAGGTAAGCTAGGAGCATTTAAATCTCGATTATCGAGCAAAAGCATCAATAACAATCTACATCTATAATAAGACGCACACTTCTGTATTGCGGAATGGCTTTAAAACTCGTCTGAACTCTGTTTATGCGCCCTTTTGTCTGTGATAAATTTTGTTTCCGATGGATTTTAATAAGCACATTACGTCTATACTGGTTGCGTATACGCGCTACAGGTGGTGTTTCTGGCCCTAACACAGCAGCTGCACCCAAGACTTGGCGTAAGGCTTTTGCCACCCAGATACTCGCCTCTTCTATCTTTTGATAATCTCTGTGTTTTAAGGTTACACGAATCAATCTGTAAAAAGGCGGATACTTAAAATTATGTCGCTCCTCAAGCTGCTCTTCATACATGGCTTCAAATTTATTAGCTGAAACCTGCTGCAAAATCTGATGATATGGATTGTAGGTTTGCACTAATACTTTTCCTTGTTTTTCTGTCCGACCTGCTCTTCCAGAAACTTGAGCGATTAATTGATAACTCCGTTCATGTGCTCTAAAATCTGGAAAATTAAGCATACTATCTGCGTTCAAGATGCCCACCAAAGTGACATTTCTAAAATCAAGTCCTTTAGTAAGCATTTGCGTTCCTACCAAAATATCTATCTCTTCTTGCTCAAAAGCGGTAATTATTTTCTCAAATCCATACTTACCGCGGGTGGTATCAGAATCCATACGAGCAATGGCTCGGTCTGGATACAACTCTTTGAGCTCTGCTTCTATTTGCTCTGTCCCGAATCCTTTGGTCGTTAACTCCGCGCTTCCACATGCCATACATTTTAATTGCATGGCTATATGATGCCCACAATAATGACATCGCAACTGATTTCTATATTTATGGTACGTAAGACTCACATCGCAATTAGGACATTGTGGAGCGTGCCCACACGTTTTACATTCTAATACTGGAGAAAATCCTCTCCGATTCTGAAATAAAATCACCTGCTCCCCCAAGGCCAATGCATCTGTAATCGCTCTTAATAAGACATCACTAAAATGCCCAGTCATTTCCCTCTTACGTTGTTTTTCTTTAATGTCTACAAGGTTGATTTCTGGCATCAAAATATCACCATGCCTATGTCCTAGATATACATGCCCATATTTTCCTTGTTTGGCATTATAGACCGTTTCTATACTAGGTGTAGCAGATCCTAATACTGTTTTTGCTTTAAACATGTGCCCTAATACAATCGCAGTATCTCTTGCATGATATCGTGGCGCGGGATCATACTGTTTAAAACTACTTTCGTGCTCCTCATCTACAATAATAAGTTCTAGATCATGAAAGGGAAGCAACATGGCACTGCGAGCACCAATAATAATTTGCGCCTTGGATGCATTATGCAAGACATTATTCCATACCTCTACACGCTCATGTACAGAATACTTAGAATGAAAAACAGCTACTTTTTCTCCAAAGTAATTCTGCAATCGACCGATTAACTGAGTGGTTAACGCGATTTCTGGCAATAAGTATAAGATTTGTTTTCCCGTATTTAATAAAGCTTCGATTAAGGATACATAAATCTCTGTTTTACCAGAAGCGGTCACCCCGTGAAGCAGACAAACGCTATGTGTCTCAAAACTTTCTTTGATTTGAGTGAGCGCTGTCTCTTGATGCATATTTAATGTTTTGGTTCCTTGAGTTTCACCTTCAAACTCTATACGATCTTTTCTTTTTTGATAGGTTTCAAACACTCCTTTTTGAATAAGCGCTTTTAATTGTGAAGAAGATGCATTTGCGGCTTTTTGTAATGCTATTGTGGTGATGGGTTTATTGGTTTTCGCTTTAAGCGAAAAAAAAGAAAGCAAGAGTTCGCGCTGTTTTGGAGCTCTCGACATGGAATCTAATAACGCATTAAAAGCCACCTCATCTTTATACGCAGGATCCAACTGAACAAACGTAACGAGTTTGGGCTTGTATTGCTCATACACTTCTTCTTGTACAGATATAGCGCCTTTTTCTAATAGCTTTTTAATAGTAGGCAATACGTTGCGTTTGCCTAAAATATCCATGACTTCCTGTATTTTGATTACGGATTGATGCTGTAATGCTTCATACACCAAAAACTCATCATCTTGCAAGTCCTCATCTTGAAGTCGTACATTCGATTCCAAACGAATAATTGTTTCGCTTTCCAATAAAAAAGCACTGGGAAGTGCTGCTCTCATGACCTCTCCTTCTGTACACATATAATACGAAGCAATCCAAGACCATAACTCAAATTGCTTCTGAGTTACAATAGGCGTTTCATCTAGAATATGCTCTATGTCTTTTGCCTCATAAATCGTAGGAGGATCAGCGTGTATTTTTTTGACAAGTGCGGCATAGACTTTTGATTTCCCAAAAGGAACAGCTACTCGCATGCCTGGGAGCAAAAACCCTGCTTCGGCTTCTGTAATACTATAGGTAAAAGTATTTTCTACAGGAATGGGAAGTATAACGTCTATAAAGTATGGCATCTAAAGGCAAAATATAGACGAAAATACAAAGTATGTAAGAGCATCTGCACGTATCTGGGTGAGATTTATAAACAAAGTAAGGGATATTACTAAAAAAAAGAGAAGCGACCTCTAGGTCACTTCTCTAATATATATGTATTCAGCGTATTCGCTGAATAAATGTAAGCATCTATTAGTTTCTACTTGGGAATACTCCTTGTAGCGCAATGATGTAATGAACCCCTAAAAATGGTTGTAAATTACTGTATGATTGTTGTCCCCCTTGCATACCTATAGTAGTTGTAGTTGTGACAGCATTATCATTTAATTTATTTCCTGCTGGAGTTGCTGTATAAATATCACCTTCCCCTAAGAATTGTCCGTCTGGATCAGTTTCGCCACCACTATCACCTACATTTACTGAAGTCGTAGAAGTCGCTGTGTGATTATGAGATGGTAAGTTCGCTATAGTAAGTTGAATACGCTCAACACCACCTCTTTGTCCTAGTTGATATGTTCTTAGCCCTGGACCAGTTCCTGGATGAATAGCAGCTCTACCTCTTAAATCTGGTAATGCAAATGTAGTTCTTCCATCTCCTCCATATGTTGTTCCTAGTATAGAAAATAATGCTGAATACTGACTTATTGGCAATAATTGTCCGTCGCAATACGCCCAAGCTCTTGGTGCAAAATTTCCTGCGAATAATTTGATTTCTCCTAAAAATGGATCCATAATATATTGTGTTATTAAATGTTATTAATGATTAAATAAAAATTAGCTTCTACTTGGATATACTCCAAACAAACAGATAATATAATTAGCTGTACCGAAAGGCTTCATAATATCAAAACTTTGACCACTACCGGTATTAGACATAGTATTTGCTGTTGTCACTGCCCCGCCGTTAAGTTTATTTCCAGTTGGAGCAGATGTGTATGCATTTCCTTCTCCTAAGAACTGTCCGTCTGGATCAGTTTCGCCACCACTATCTCCTACATTTACATCTGTATTACTTGCCGCCAAGTGATTGTGTGTAGGCATTTGTGCAATAGTAAGAGTGTGATCTTCTACTCCCCCGGTTTGTCCAAGTCTATAAGTAGATAGTCCAGGACCATGACCAGGATGAATAGGTGCTCTACCTCTTAAGTCTGGTAATGCAAAGGTAGTTCTCCCGTCTCCGCCATAGGTAGTCCCTAGAATAGAAAACAAGGCCGTATTCGAAGCTATGGCCAGTAATTGCCCATCACAGAACGCCCAAGATCTTGGTGCAAAATTACCTCCAAACATAACGATTTCGCCAATAAATGGATTCATAATTGTTTGTGTTTTAGTGTTAGTTAATAATAGTAAGATATCATTTTACACATTTGTTAAAATGACATCCTTCAAATCTAAAAATTCTGACCAAGAAAAAACCCCGTATTTTTACGGGGTTTTAAAATCAAATATTTTTATTACATGTATTATTTTACTCGCATCCATTGCTGGGTTCTGTAAAAAAAAAGAATATATCCTCTAAGATTCAGAATATCAGGTTTTTCAGGATCTACCCATATTTTAGAGCGATATACCTCCCCATTTCCTGGATCTGTAATGGTCCCTCCTTGATATTTTCCATTTTTAAACGTTAGATTTTTTATAAACTCCATACCAATGACAGGCTTGTCTTTATCCTCTCCTTCACACAGATCGCATATGTTGTCACGACTAGACTCTCGAGTGATCTGAACAACTTTCCCATACACCTTCCCGTCTCGTTCATAAATCTCCACTGTTGCTTTATGTTCTCCTGTGCGATCATCTACGGTAGTCCAAGTTCCAAAAACATCCTTAGATTGAGAATGGACTTGAAAAACACAAAATAAAATAAAAACACCAATGAAAATCATCTTTCTTTTTATCATATCAGCTTATTATAACAAAAGTACAGCGGACAAATGCCCGCTGTACCCATATCATTAATTAAATATTTTTAGTCAATCCCTAACATACCTTCTTTAAGATCTTCATCTGCTGGATCTTCTCCTAACCAAATTGCAAAAAGTGCTTTCTTAAAATCCATGCCTTCAATCACTCCAATTTTAGTTCCGTTTTTATAAACTACAGATCCTACTCCTTTAATATAAGCAATATCAAATACGTTTGTTTTTACAATTTTATCTTTAAAAAAACTTTTAAATTTTTCTATTCTATCTTCTAACGGTCCAATATTATCATCTGTAGCAGCTTCAAATCCTTCATCTACAGCATCTGTCATTTTACTACTAGAGACAAGTTTAGACACAATATCTAATTTAATGACCATGGTCTCATCTGCATTTATAATACTTTTTGCGTCACTACTTTTAGATTGAAGATACAATCCGCCTGCATAGAGATCAAATACTACTTTCTCTCTCATTCCTGCCCCATTAAGCACAAGATCAGTGCCTTCAATAGTCATTTGATTTGGGAGTGTTGCGTCTCCTACTTCTGTTTGCGCATTTGCAAGTCCAACACTAAAAATTACCACTAAGGCTAACATTAAATTTTTCATAATTAAATTATTGAGGGTTTTGATTCATTTTTAATTTTTGTAAAGCTGCGTTCAATTCAAAACCTAGTAATAGTAGGTTTGAGTTTAACCAAATATATAACATCATTATTAAAAGAGCACCTATAGAGCCATACAACTCATTATAATTGGAAAAATTATCGATGTAAATACCAAAAAGATAGGTAGTCAACATAAAAAGCACTGTTGTCATGAGTGCGCCTGGTGAGAAAAATTTACTTTTCCTTCCATGTTTTGTCCCAAAATAATAAAGGGTTGCCACACCTATATAGATCATACTTACAAAAAATACATAACTTCCAATAGAGACTAAAGCAACATCTGTACGATCACTTACCATTTCTCTCTCTCTTAATATATGCAATACATATTCAAAATATATTAATACCGTGATGGTTGTAACCAACAACAATGCCAAAACTATAGCGACCCCCAAAGCAACAGAATACTGTCTAATAAAGTTTCTGTTTATGTTTACATTAAACGAACCTTCAAAACCACTAAAAATTGCATTGATTCCGTTACTCATTAAAACCAAAGCTAAGACAGCTCCAAAAGATAACAACCCCGTTCTTGGGTTTTGTGAGATATCAGAAAATACAGGCTCAAAAAATGCTAATGATTGTTTGGGTATTAATTCATAAATAAAATCCATGAATTTTTTTTGAAAACCTTCAACAGGAATCAAAGGAATTAAATTTAATAAAAACAGTAAGGTAGGAAATATGGCCATAAAAAAACTATACGCTATAGAGCCTGCTCTAGCCGAGAGTGTTCCTCGTATAATTCCTGTGAGATATGTTTTAATAAGGTGGTAAATAGTCATCCCTTTAAACCCAGGAAGCACTACTTTTTTAAGACAATGCACACAAAATCTAAAAATAGCAAAGCGTTCTAGTTTATTTTCTACCGATGCCATTTTATACTGCTTTCAAACTTAAATCCAAATTATATACAGAATGCGTTAACGCTCCACTAGAAATATAATCGACACCACACAGTGCATATTCTCGTATGGTATCCTCATTAATGCCTCCTGAAGATTCTGTAAGACACAAATCCCCAATACGTCGTACGGCTTCTTTGGTATCTTCATAATTAAAATTATCAATAAGGATGCGATATACATCTTGATGGTTTTGTAAAATCTCATCAATCTCGTCTAGGGTACGCGCCTCTACTATAATCTTCAAATCGCGTTTGGTCTCCTTAAGATACGCCACTGTTTTCTGAATAGCTTGCGTGACTCCTCCTGCAAAATCAATATGATTATCTTTTAGCATAATCATATCATACAGCGCAAATCGATGATTTTCTCCTCCCCCTATTTTTACTGCCCATTTTTCCAACGCTCGAATCCCTGGTGTTGTTTTACGGGTATCTAATATCTGTGTTTTAGTTCCCTCGAGCAGATTCACAAAAAAAGCAGTTTTGGTAGCAATCGCACTCATACGTTGCATTGCATTTAACACCAAACGCTCTGCTTTCAGAATTGATTGTGAAGGTCCAGACACATAAAAAGCAATATCGCCGTGTTGCACGCGACTCCCATCTGGGATACGTTCTTCTATTTGAAGTAAAGGATCTACGTAGGCAAATACCGCTTTCGCGAAAGCGACCCCAGCAAGAATTCCCTCATCTTTCACTAACAGTTTAGCCTTTCCCATTGCAGACGCTGGTATACACGCCAACGAACTGTGATCACCATCACCCACATCTTCACGTATAGCATTTGCAATAATACCTTCTATCTCTTGATCAAATTGTGCTTGAGAAATCATATCATACTTAGTTTGTGTAAAAATAAGCAAAGCCCTACAAATAATGAATACTCAAATGCGAAATCGAAATCGAAGCTGAAGTCGAAGTCGAAGTCGAAGTCGAAGTTACGGAATGTTAAATACTAGAAACTGAAATTGAGTCCGAAGACAAAATTTGAAATTTGATTTTTTGGAATTTGTGATTTCGTATTTCGTATTTTTGAAGCATGAATATTAAACTACTTTGTATAGGAAAAACAGATGACAAACGTTTACTGTCACTTATTGAAGAATATAGCAAACGCCTGAATCATTATATCAAATTTTCTATAGAGGTGATCCCAGATATTAAAAATGCAAAAAACCTCAGTGAAGCGCAACAAAAAGAAAAGGAAGGAGCGCTAATTCTCTCTAAAATTGGATCTCAGGATCATTTAATTTTGCTGGACGAGAACGGAAAAGAAATGAATAGCGTTGGCTTTTCTCAATACTTACAGAAAAAAATGAATGGCGGTTATAAAACACTCGTTCTTGTGATAGGAGGCCCTTATGGATTTTCTGAAACTGTTTATAAAGCCGCTCATGGCAAAATAGCATTGTCAAAAATGACCTTCAGCCACCAGATGGTACGATTATTTATTACCGAACAACTCTATCGAGGTTTCACGATTTTAAAGGGTGA
>CAYGQJ010000055.1:0-32553 GCA_964351845.1 uncultured Flavobacteriaceae bacterium
ATCCTAATCTCCTAAGCTGGCATTACTTTTGTCATAAGAAAACCGTATTTTTAACGTTGTAGGTTATATGTCGATTAGCCTGTTTTATTGCTTATGAAAAATATTGTTAGTATCCTTTTGCTTCTACTGTCTTGCCATTTCGCGCAAGCGTCCTACATCTTATTACCTATGGATGTAGACGGGCAAAAAGAACACTTAAAAGCCTATGGGATTACCTATTGGGCACTAGATCAACAAATCAAAGTAAAGTGGTTGTTGAATTATAGAGGCGGTTCCTTTTTATTGCCCGACACAGAGGACATCCGAAGAGAATGTACCATCCGTGGGGTTTCGTATGAAGTCGTCTCTGATGGAAATACCGAAAAGCTTCTTACCATGATCAGTAGCCCCTCCCAAAATATGGAGGCGATTGTACTAGAAAAAGCACCCAAAATTGCGGTATATACACCCGATAGTAAAGTCCCTTGGGATGATGCGGTAACGATGGTGTTGACGTATGCTGAGATTCCGTATGAAACCATTTATGATGAAGAAGTATTAAGTGATCAATTAATCTTATATGATTGGTTGCACTTGCATCATGAAGATTTTACAGGACAATTTGGGAAATTTTATGGCTCGTATCGTGCGGCGCCTTGGTATATAGAAGAGAAAAAAGCGGCAGAAGATCTAGCAACAAAACTAGGCTACAGTAAAGTCTCTGAAGAGAAAAGAGACGTCTCCCTAAAAATAAGAGATTACGTAGTAGGTGGTGGGTTTATGTTTGCCATGTGTAGTGCGACCGATAGTTTTGATATTGCACTTGCTGCCGAAGGCATTGATATCTGCGAACCGATGTTTGATGGGGATGCCTCAGATGCCGATTACCAATCTAAAATTGATTACAGTAAAACCTTTGCCTTTAAAAACTTCACGCTAGAGCGTTCGCCAACGGTATATGAATTTTCGACTATTGATATGACGCGTAAACGCCGAATTCCTTTTGAAACCGATTATTTTACACTCAAGGATTATAGTGCTAAATGGGATCCTATCCCAACCATGTTATGTCAAAATCATACGGCATTGGTTAAAGGATTTATGGGGCAAACCACTTCGTATGATGCGAATGAGATTAAATCGAACGTGCTGATTATGGGAGAAAATTTAACCAACGGGGAAGCGCGTTACATACACGGCATAAAAGGGAAAGGATTTTTCACTTTTTACGGAGGGCATGATCCTGAGGATTATCGTCACCGTGTAGGAGATCCCAAAACAGAATTAGAGTTACATCCCAATTCTCCAGGGTATCGTTTGATTTTGAATAATGTCCTTTTCCCAGCGGCTAGAAAGAAAAAACAAAAGACCTAATCAGATGAAGCATACACACAAAGTACTTTTATTGGGGTTTGTGATTCTATGTTCATACGCGGTAGCCCCTGAGCGTATCGCTTGGGAGGCTAACAAAAAATTGTCATGGGGGGATTTTAAAGGAAGCCCTAATGCAAATGGAGGATTTGTAGCGAGTACCAGTAGCGGGATGAGTCAATCGTATGTTATTGATGGTAGTGGGCTATTGAGTAAGAAAGATACCCATGTAACGGCTCATTTTTACCCTGAATATTCATGGTACAGCACTAAAGACACGACGGCTGGATTACTAAAGCATGAACAGACCCATTTTGATATTACAGAGATCCATGCTCGGATTTTGAATAAACGCATCCAATCGTATGCTTTCACATCCAATTCGAAGGCAGAAGTTAAAGCGCTTTATGAACAAGTAGAAGAGGAGCGCCGTGCCATGCAACGTGCTTTCGATAAAGAAACCAATCATTCTATTAACAGAGAAGAAGAAAAAAAGTGGGAAGCTACAATTGCGAAATTACTTCTAAGGCAATAACCCTATTTTCAATTCAAGATATTATTTATAGAAAAATAAGAACTGCGCAAAATCATTTCGTTGTAAGGATTTACTATTGCTATCTCAAGCTAATACTAATTAAAACCAATGAATGATTTATACAATAGAAAAAGCCGATTTAGTCTCAACACAATTACGGAAATTTACAACAGCGTATTCGCATCATCTAGTAGGGCAATATGCTAATATTGATTTTTGGCTACAAGAAGTGATAGCGGCTCAAAAAACAATAGATGCTTATAAATATAGGTTTAATCATATACGAGATGCTCAAAAGGAATGGGTAGAAAAGCACGATGTACGAGTACCTAATTATTGTTCAATTTGTAAAGGAGAATGTGAATTAAGTGACGGAAACCTATCACTTCCGTCACCGCCTAGACGAACATCAAGCAAGACTTTAGATATTTCAAGGAGAGCATTAGTGGATGCTGCTTATTATTTTCTAATAAGATGTTATAGAATGGGACTTTTAGATGATCACGAATTGAAACAGAAGTGTGATTTGATAGGAACAAGTATTGATCCTAATGATCTAGAGAAATAAATGTTTTTATGCGTACTCAAACAAAAAAAATGCCTTCCCGACGGGAAGGCATTTTTTTTATATTTTATAATTCTTGTTTAGTTGTAAAAAGGAACTTCTACACGTATGGTTCCCCATCCCATCGCTAAATGGTATCCAGCATCAACAGCCTTAAATGCAATAGAAAATGCTTCTAAGTCTTCTTTTCCTTCACTCACGGGAACTTTGATGCGAGCAACGTCATTTTTTTCGTTGTATGCATACGCACCCCAATCATCAAGATCTGAGTTTAGGATAATCGTCCATTCTTTTTCTCCAGGAATGGTGAATAAAGAATAGGTCCCAGCTTTTACAGTGGTATTTCCAAACTTATAATCCTTAAATAATTTGATTTCTGTAGCCTCATCTGCACCTGTACGCCATACTTTTCCATAAGGAACTAGTTTTCCAAAAAGCGTACGGTTTTTCTTTAAAGGTCTGCTGTAAACTACTTTAATAGTCGGTTCAGCATTACGGTCAGCTTTTGCATATGAAATATCTGTAGGACTTTTTTGAAGACCTGCAAATTTTTGAGCATTGGCAGTCGGAGCTGCTATAAAAGCCATCGCTAGAATAGCTATTGTAAAAAATGTTTTCATGTTACGTTTAATTTTGGTTAAAGATACTATGGGTTCTAATGTTAACTTGTTAAATAAAGCTTAAGATTTATTCCTTCAACTAATCGACTAGCATTGTTGATGTCTGTTTTCTGCGAAATGCGGGTGTCTTTTCCAGAAAACGCATAGTCTTTGCTTGTTTTAAAGTGTGATTTCAATATATGTTTGTGTCAAACAAAAAGCAAAACACAATAAAGTAAGTCGTAGAGTCAGATGAAAACTTTCAAAGTTTTTCCAAATACGCTTTCGCGAAAGCGTATAACTTATGTTTTTACTTAAATGACTTTAATTTTGTTATGTATTGTAATGTATATTAATTTTAATGTTTCATTAGTGAAAGTATTATGGCACTTTTGAACTATAAATGTAAAAAAAAAGTAGTTATGTGTGGAATTGTATGTGCCTTCGAACTAAAACAAGATATGACAACCTTGCGTCCTCAATTATTAGAGATGTCCAAAAAAATTAGACATAGAGGACCAGACTGGAGCGGTATTTATGCTACAGAAAAAGCAATTTTTTCTCATGAGCGTCTCGCTATTGTAGATCCAGCTTCAGGAAAACAACCGCTAATAGATGCTTCGGGAAGCTTAATTCTAGCGGCTAATGGAGAGATTTATAATCACAAAGAATTAAAAACCACCCTCAAGACAGACTATGCTTTTCAAACCGCATCTGATTGTGAGATTATCCTTGCTTTATATCAAGAAAAAGGAGTCGATTTTTTAGATGACCTGAATGGTATTTTTGGATTTGCACTCTATGACACAGAAAAAGATAGCTATCTTATTGCACGAGATCACATGGGAATTATTCCGTTGTATATGGGATGGGATGCACATGGCACTTTTTATGTCGCATCAGAGTTAAAAGCACTCGAAGGTGTTTGTTCAAAAATAGAATTATTCCCTCCGGGTCACTATCTTTCTAGTGAAACAGGCGAATTAGTACAATGGTACAAAAGAGATTGGATGGAGTATGATGCGGTAAAAGATAACGAAACCAGTATCGATGAGTTACACGATGCCTTAGCAGCTTCTGTAAAACGTCAATTAATGAGTGATGTACCTTACGGAGTTTTATTATCTGGCGGACTTGACTCTTCCATCACCAGTGCGATTGCAAAATTATATTCAGAAAAACGTGTAGAATCGGGAGATCAGCAAGATGCTTGGTGGCCACAACTACATTCGTTTAGTATAGGGCTAGAAGGCTCTCCTGATCTTGCTGCAGCACAAATCGTAGCAGATCATATTGGGACTGTCCATCACCCTATCGAATTTACGATTCAAGAAGGGCTCGATGCGATACGCGATGTGATTTATCACTTAGAAACCTATGATATTACCACTATAAGAGCTAGTACGCCTATGTATTTGATGGCAAGAGTGATCAAATCGATGGGGGTAAAAATGGTACTCTCAGGAGAAGGTGCCGATGAAATTTTTGGCGGGTATTTGTACTTTCATAAAGCACCTAATGCTAAAGAATTTCATGAAGAGACGGTTCGTAAATTAGATAAACTTCATATGTATGACTGTTTACGTGCTAATAAATCATTGGCTGCTTGGGGGATCGAAGGGCGTGTGCCGTTCTTAGATAAAGAATTTATGGATGTAGCGATGCGTTTAAACCCACAGGATAAGATGATTACCAAAGAACGTAGAGGAATGGAAAAATGGGTATTACGCAAGGCATTTGAAAAATACCTACCAGAAAGCGTCGCATGGAGGCAAAAAGAACAATTTTCAGACGGGGTAGGCTACAGTTGGATAGATACACTTAAAGAAGTGGTAGAAGCGGCTGTAAGTGATCTCCAAATGGAAAATGCGCACCATCGTTTTCCGATCCATACCCCACAAAATAAAGAAGAGTTTCATTACCGTTCTATTTTTGAAGAGCATTTCCCAAGTGATGCTGCGGCTTTATGCGTACCATCCGTGCCTTCTGTGGCGTGTAGTACCCCTACCGCTTTAGAGTGGGATGAAGCCTTTAAAAACATGAATGATCCATCGGGTAGAGCTGTGGCGATGGTGCATGATGATGCGTACTAAAATAACAACATTTTAAGAGGTAAAAACGCTGGCAATATGTCGGCGTTTTTTACTTCATTTCGCCTCTTTTGTAAATAAATTTAATTTTGAAGGGGTGCGCTTTCGCGAAAGCGTATAAATACAGGGCTTCCCGTGTTTTTTGTTTTTCACAAATTGTTGATAACTTCGATGCTTTTAGTGCTGTTTTAAGCCTCTAGAAGATCCCCTTTTTCTATATTTGTTAACATTCGATTTTAAGACAATTTAAGAAGACCAAATATGAGCGAAGACGCTAACAAAAATCAGTATTCAGCAGATAGCATTCAGGCCCTCGAAGGGATGGAACATGTACGTATGCGACCATCGATGTATATCGGTGATGTAGGCGTAAGAGGATTACATCATTTAGTGTATGAAGTTGTTGATAACTCCATTGATGAAGCAATGGCAGGGCACTGTGATACGATCAATGTTACGATTAATGAAAACAACTCGATTACCACACGTGATAATGGTCGTGGTATTCCTGTAGGAATCCATAAAAAAGAAGGCGTTTCTGCTCTTGAAGTAGTAATGACTAAGATCGGAGCAGGAGGTAAGTTTGATAAAGATTCGTATAAAGTTTCTGGAGGACTTCACGGAGTTGGAGTTTCGTGTGTAAATGCCCTTTCAGATCATTTGAGAGCCACCGTTTACAAAGAAGGTAAAATCTGGGAGCAAGAATATGAAAGAGGAAAGGCAATGTATCCTGTTAAAGCCATTGGTGAGACAGATTTTACAGGTACAGAAGTTACCTTTTTACCGGATAAAAGTATTTTCCAGCAAACTACAGAGTATAGCTATGATACGTTAGCATCTCGATTAAGAGAACTTTCGTTTTTAAATAAAGGATTAACGATTACCTTAGAGGATAGACGTCACCCAAAAGAAGACGGAACCTTTGAAACGGAGACCTTTTTTAGTGAAATAGGTCTTGCTGAATTTGTACGTTTCTTAGATGGAAACCGTCATCCTATCATTGGAGATGTGATCTCTATGGAAGGGGAGAAAAATGGGATTCCAGTAGAAGTAGCTATGATTTATAATGATAGTTATGCTGAAAATTTACACTCGTATGTAAACAATATCAATACCCACGAAGGAGGAACGCACTTAGCAGGGTTCCGTAGAGGATTGACAGGATCACTTAAAAAGTTTGCCGATAACTCGGGTATGCTAGATAAACTTAAGTTTGATATTGCAGGAGATGACTTTAGAGAAGGTTTAACAGCGATTATTTCTGTAAAAGTAGGAGAGCCACAATTTGAAGGACAAACCAAAACAAAATTAGGAAACCGTGAAGTAACATCGGCCGTTTCGCAAGCAGTGGCAGAGATGATTGAAATCTACATGGAAGAAAATCCTAATGATGCAAAAACTATTGTACAGAAAGTAATTCTTGCGGCGCAAGCACGTCACGCAGCTAAGAAAGCACGTGAGATGGTACAGCGTAAGACCGTAATGAGTATTGGAGGTCTTCCTGGGAAATTATCTGACTGCTCTGAGACAGATCCTACCTTATGTGAAGTATTCCTTGTTGAGGGAGATTCGGCAGGCGGAACAGCAAAACAAGGCCGTGATCGTGAGTTTCAAGCCATCTTACCTTTACGTGGTAAGATCTTGAACGTGGAGAAAGCCATGCAACATAAAGTTTTTGAAAACGAAGAAATCCGAAACATATTTACCGCATTAGGGGTGACTATAGGAACCGAAGAAGACAGTAAAGCATTGAATCTTTCTAAACTTCGCTATCACAAAGTAGTCATCATGTGTGATGCCGATGTCGATGGTAGTCACATTTCTACACTGATCCTCACCTTTTTCTTCCGTTATATGCGAGAGCTAGTAGAAAATGGATACGTGTACATTGCAACACCGCCTTTATACTTAGTGAAAAAAGGTCAGAAAAAGCAATATGCTTGGGATGATGAACAACGTGATCAAATCGCAGATACCTATGGAAATCAAGGGGTATCTATACAGCGTTACAAAGGTCTTGGAGAGATGAATGCAGAACAATTGTGGGATACAACGATGAATCCGGAGTTTAGAACGTTAAGACAAGTTGCTATTGATAATGGTACCGAAGCAGATCGTATCTTCTCCATGTTAATGGGGGATGAGGTGCCACCTAGACGTGAGTTCATAGAGAAAAATGCAAAATATGCAAACATCGATGCGTAAGTAATTGATGAAAACGAAGGAACGTGTTTTTAATTTTTATAAGAAGAAGCAGGTTACTCGTTTAAGAAGTAAACTCAAGTATATGAGTGCTCAATAAAAAACGCTGTACTTTATATTTATAAAGTACAGCGTTTTCTTTTAACCCTTCCTTAGGAATTAAATGTTAAAGAAACTGTATTTTTGCACCGTAAAATAAACAATAACAAATCAAAAATATAAATTTATGAAAGTTACCGTAGTAGGTGCAGGAGCCGTAGGAGCAAGTTGTGCCGAGTATATCGCTATTAAGAATTTTGCAAGTGAGGTGGTATTATTAGATATTAAAGAAGGCTATGCCGAAGGGAAAGCCATGGATTTAATGCAAACCGCTTCTTTAAATGGTTTTGACACAAAAATCACGGGTTCTACCAGTGATTATAGTAAAACAGCAGGCAGTGATATTGCGGTAATTACATCGGGTATTCCTCGTAAGCCAGGAATGACACGTGAAGAACTTATCGGAATCAATGCAGGGATTGTAAAGTCTGTAGCAGCTAGCCTTGTGGAGCATTCTCCCAATGTGATTCTTATAGTAGTGTCTAATCCTATGGATACAATGACCTATTTAGCTCATAAAGTAACAGGACTTCCTAAAAACCGTATTATCGGTATGGGAGGTGCCTTAGATAGCGCACGTTTTAAGTATCGTCTCGCAGAAGCTTTAGCAGCCCCTATTTCTGATGTAGACGGAATGGTGATTGGAGGTCATTCTGACAAAGGAATGGTTCCATTAACTCGTCTTGCGACTCGTAACAGTGTACCTGTATCAGAATATATCAGTTCAGAGCGTTTACAACAAGTATTAGAAGATACGAAAGTAGGAGGCGCAACCTTAACAAAACTTCTAGGAACGTCTGCATGGTATGCACCAGGAGCAGCAGTTTCAGGACTTGTACAAGCCATTGCTTGTGATCAAAAGAAAATATTTCCTTGCTCTGTGTTATTAGATGGAGAGTATGGACTTTCAGATCTTTGTATCGGTGTGCCGGTTGTTTTAGGACGTGATGGGATCGAGAAAATAGTAGAAATCAACTTAAGTGATGCAGAAAAAGCGCACTTAGAAGAAAGTGCTGCAGGTGTTAAGAAAACCAACGCACTTTTAGAAATGTAATTGTATTCCTTTACATAATTATGGATAAAAGCTATCTTCGGATAGCTTTTTCTTTTTAATAAAATACGATGCGTATGAAATTATTTTTTTGTTTTTGTATGTCTTTAATGCTTGTTTCTTGTGTGCGAGAACCTGCCTATGTGTACTCTATTGATATTCAGGTTGTAGATGCTATTGAAAATGAGACCCTCAATAGTTCGGTAGAACGTATAAAGAGACGTTTGGGATTTTTAGGTTCAGAGGTGCAAGTGCTTCAGAAAAATGAAAAAGAACTAACCCTTACTTTCAAAAGTGATGTGACGGAGATAGAAGTGCGTCGTATACTAACAACACCAGGTAAGCTTGCCTTTTATAGAACAAAAAATGGAGAACAAATGGCAGGGTTGATAGATGCATTGGCTACGCAAGAATCTTTCCCTGAATTGGGAAGCGTATTTAACATAGCGCCACATTCTTCTATGGCTATGTTGGGGTTTTCTAAGGCAAAAGATACTGCTTCGATGAATAAAAGATTACAAGACTCTCAAATAACCCTTTTTTTAGAAGCGGAGCATAAGAACATAAAATTTGCATGGGGAATTCCAGATCAGGGTTCTGATGAACTTCCTTTATTTACACTTTCTTTAGATGAAAATCAGAAGCCTTTTATGTATGGAGATATTGTAGAAGCAGCTAGCACATCCAGAGATGTTATTGGGAGACCTAGTATATCACTATTAATTCCATCTAAAGAATGGGAGGAATTAACCCGACTTGCGGCCAAAGAGCGTTTTGCAATTGCAGTCGTGTTAGATGATATTGTATACACAGCACCGATGGCTTCACAAGCGATTACAGGGGGTCGAACCGAGATAAGCGGTCACTTCACAGAAGAACAAGCAAGAAGTCTTGCTATGATTTTGGGGGTTGGTCATATCCCGGAAGTAAAGATTGTGCAACTGAATCAGCAATCAAATAAGTAAAAATATCCTTTATACGCTTTCGTACTTCGACTAGGCTCAGTATAAACTTCTGCGTTACTACGCTCCTTGAAAGCGTATAAAGAATATAATTACAAAAGGAGTAACCTCAGAGTGATCTCTTTTGTAGTTGTATTTATATAATGAAACTTTACTTTTTTGAAAAAGTATGCAAAATTAGTAACTACCGATAATAGTTAACTTCATTTTTTTAATTTTTGTTTTGTTTTTCGCGTAATATAGTTGCTTAATATAAAGCGAATTACAATAAAAAAAATGTAACATATGAAAAAAATTACTAAAAAAATCATTCTTTTCTGTACTATTCTAGGTTTTATAAATCTAGTAGAAGCCCAGTGTAATTCGAAAGATACAGTCGTTAATCTAACCGATTGTAACATGAATTTTTCGGTTTATGATTACATTTCGTCAGATAGTCAAAGAGCAAATCTAGCAGCAGGAGATAAATATTATATGCATTCCTCAGCTGCGGGTCACCCTTGGGTCGGTCAAGGTGGGAATACAAATCCGGATGCGATGGATGTAGCATTAGGTGCTGGAAATTGGATCCAAGAATTTTTTGAAACTGCAAATCCAACTCAGGTATTTTCTGCCAATACAAATTTTGTTTTCTTAGATGGGAGTGAATTTGGTACAGATGAATTAATTGTTTTTTTGAATTCTAATGCTGCCATAATAGAACAATGGGTTCAAAGTGGCGGAAGTATTATTATAAATGCAGCACCCAATGAAGGTGATGCCGTCCTTGAAATAGGATTTGATGATACAACGCTTATTAATTTTTCATTTATAGATAGTGTAGAAGTTGTAGATACATCACATCCTATTTTTTTAGGTCCTAATCAGCCAACGTCAGCACTAATGAACGGTAATTCTTATGGTCATGCTACTGTTAGTGGAGTAGGGTTTACTAATCTTATCTCTGATGTAGCTGATTCTCAAAATATTATTTTGGCAGAAAAGAATTTTGGTTCTGGTCATATACTTGTTGGAGGGATGACGACTGTTAATTTTCATACACCAGTTTTAGAAGCTGTTAATTGGAGAATTAATATGCTTGTGTATGCAGAAAGCCTAGGACAAGTGGGAAGTGTTATAATTGATTGTCCAGATGATATAGTCGTTAGTAATGATGCAGGAGAATGTGGAGCAATTGTAACTTTTGATGATGCTACAGCAGTATCTGATATGGGAGAGACATTAACTGTAGAACAAACTGACGGACCTTTAAGCGGTGCATTTTTTCCAGTAGGAAGCACAGTTATTGAATTTTCTGCTACAGACCCTGTAACAGGGGATACGTCTAGCTGTCAATTTACAGTTGTTGTTGAAGATGTAGAATTACCAGTTATTGATTGTGTAGGTGATGTAGATTTTGCAAATGTTATAGTAAATGGTAGTTTTGAAAGTGGAGATTTTACAGGATGGACTGCTATAGATAATCCTTCACCTTTTGTTCCATTTAGTGTAGCAACTTCATTTAATGGAAATGGCTTTTTTGGAGACGCAACGCCAACTGATGGAGATTTTCTTGCTGGAAATGGTTTTGATGGAGATATTGGAGAAGCTATCTTATTTCAAGATATAGAAATCCCTTCTGATGTTAGTGTTGCAAACTTAACTTGGGATGAAAATATTGATTTTGACCTACAAACATTTTGTAATGGCTGCCAAGATAGACTTTATGAAGTGCAAATTAGAGATACAGATGATAATGTACTTGAGGTAATACAGCAAATTATGGCTATAGGAGGCACTATAGATTCTGATAATGTGTGGGAGAGTTTTTCTGAAGATGTATCAGCATATATAGGGCAAACAATACGTATAACGTTTTGGCAAAACATACCTGATGTAAATTCTGGCCCAGCAAAATTTGCATTGGATAATGTGGCATTATTTACAAGTACAAGTCCAGATCCAGATCCAGCACCAGTTTTTGAGTTCCAACTTTTAGCAGATGGAACTACATCAGTTATAGATGCTATTAGTTTTGTGGATAGTGCGACAGATAATTGTGATGTGACCGTAACAATAGAGGGAAATGAAACGGTAACTTTTGATTGTGATGATGTTGGTGAAAACTTAGTTGAAGTAGTGGCAATAGATCCTTCTGGAAATAGTACGTCTTGTTTTGTGTTAGTAACTGTTGTAGATTCGATAGTTCCTGTTATTACATGTCCAGGAAATCAAACAGTAACTGCAGTTGCAGGTGAAACTACTTATGAAATAGCAGATTTCACAAGTTTGGCTACAGTAGAAGATGGTTGTGATTTAAATGTTACGATTACTCAAATACCAGCTGTTGGAACTCTTGTTAATGTAGGAGATACGGTAGAAATTACATTAACGGTGACAGACGAATCTGAAAATGAAGATTCTTGCCAATTTGAAATTCTAGTTCAAGAAGGAGATGAATGTGTTTTAGCAGAAACAACATCCTTTACAGGACAGTACCAAATAGAACAACTCTCACCGTCTATTTTTGGTTTTGATACCTTTACAGACGGTACAGGAATGATGTTTACATTATTCTCAGAGCAAACGGATGGCTCACAAGAAGAGCCAGATATACCGCTTAACACTAATCAAAGATCTTTTGATGCTATTTATGTGCTAGAAGCAGGTGTAGGACAAGCACCACAAACCTTTATTATTGAATTTGATGATTGTGGAGTGACTTTTTCTGCGACAGAGGAAACCGGTCTACAATGTACTGAGACTATTTTTTTAGGACCAACCGATGGAGGCCTTTTTGATTCATCTAATGATAATGAGTTTATTTTAACCTTTATAGATGATGTAAATAATGGTTGTGACCAAGGATCTCCTACTGTAGAACTTCGTTTCTTTAAAGGTGCAACACTCTCTTGTCCAGGGGATATTATTTTAATTGCTGACTCAGGAGCTTGTGAAGCCGTTGTGAATTTTAATACCCCAGTTGCAACAGATCTAGACGGTACTACAATAATTGCCGAGCAAACAGCTGGCCCAGTAAGTGGAAGCTCTTTTCCAGTGGGAACTACTACAGTTCAGTTCTCTGTGACGAGTAATGTAACAGGTGTAGTAACAAATTGTAGTTTTGATGTTTTTGTTACAGAAGATGTTGCACCTACTATAGAATGTCCAGTAAACGACATTATCTTAGGAACAGGAGGGGCTAGTATTGCAACCATATCCGATTTTACAGATTTTGCTGTCGTAAATGATAACTGTACACCCATAGAGGAGCTTATCATAACCCAAGACCCAGCAGAAGGAACAGAAGTTAATACAGGTGATACTATTGAGATAACACTTACTGTAGAAGATTCTTCTGGAAACGAAGCCTCTTGTACCTTTAACGTTATTTATGATCCAACACTATCTTTAGATAATATATTTTCTGATAACTCAATAACCATATACCCAAATCCTACTCAAGGAGATTTTATCATAAACAATGCATCTTTAATTCCTTTGACCGAAGTCACTGTTTTTGATATTAATGGGCGTCTTATCGAAACGCTAAGAACTGGATTTGAGGTTTCTAAAACAGCTATGTCTATCCAAAACCTAGCTTCTGGAGTGTATTTTATAAAGATAAGTTCTGATGCAGGAACTATCGTAAAACGTATCGTTAAAGAATAAAGACATTATTTTATAAAGCGCGATAAGAAGAGTTAAGAAAACCAATTCGCTTTTAGACGGATTATTATAAGGCTTTATACGCTTTCGCGAAAGCATATAAAACAATGCATAACTTCATAAAAGGGAGATCGTTGAAAAATGATCTCTCTTTTACGTTCTGTCCATTTTACGAGGCTTTAATAATCTCATTTTAGAATGTAAAAAATATTGGGTAATCGTAATTGATATCCTATATTTGCACGTTTTGTAGAAATGACGAGCTCAAAGCCAGTCAGTAGAGATTTTAAAAATACATCTTTATTTTTCGCATTAGGCACATGAAAAACAAGTGGTTCATAAGCGCTTTACTTTTTGCCCTAGCTATCGTAGGTATAAGCTTGGAGCAAGTATCTGCGCCTAATCAGGAAATTGTCCTTCAATTTGGGGATATTGAGGTGACACTAGACGAAACTGAAGAAGCCATCGCACTTGTAAAAAGTCAGTTGGAAGCCTTAGATGTTGATAATATACAAATACAAGAATCTGGAAATGGCACCTTAAAAATCACATATTACAGTGATATTCATGTTTCAGAAATTAAAAAAATATTTTCAGACGAAAGCAGTGTAGCAGTTAATCAAACTTCTTATGTTACTAAAAATACTTCTGAATTTCCTTCTGAAGAAGATGTAACATCGTATCAAATTGATGTTTACGAAATTCAGAAGAATATAGATATCGTAGGTTCTAGCGGGAATGTCTTAGAGCCGAAATCAGAAATCATTCGCTTTTTTACTCCAGATTCGTATGCTGCTATTAGCAAACAAAAGGAGGTAGAAAAAAATAAAGCTGAAAAAATAGCTTACACGATACACAGAAAAATTGCAATAGCAATTGATGACTCTTCTTATAACATACCTGAAGTAAGGGCTGGCCCCATCTCATAAAGATTCTCAGATGTAAGTGAAGTATACTTTTTGGATGTGTCAACACATATCCTTATCACTTACCAACCACGTTTAATCATACGAAAGATACATGGAGTAAACATACGCCAGTGTTGTATCTTTTTTAGGGTTTACAATCAACAATAAATTATCCATAAACAACAACGATCAAAGGATGCTAGAAGATTTTTAGTGTCAACATTGATTAAAAACACATAAAAATGCAAAATAAAGGACTCATTAGAGTATTTGCTATCATATTTGGTTTGGTATGTATTTACCAACTCTCATTTACGTATTTAGCAAGTAAAACAGAGACAGCAGCAAAAGAATTTGCGATTAGTAAAGCAGGTGATAATGCAGATGAAAGAGATATATACGAGCGTGTATATTTAGATAGTGTAGGTGAAAAGCCAATTTATGCTGGAATTACCTATAACGAAGCAAAAGGAAAAGAATTAAATAAAGGGCTTGACCTTAAAGGGGGAATTAACGTTATTCTTCAGATCTCTGTAAGAGATATTCTTGGGGGATTGGCTAATGGAAAAAGAGACCCTGCTTTTGTTGCAGCATTAGATGCAGCAGATGAGGCACAAAAGGATAGTCAGAACACCTATTTTGATGATTTTTTAACTGCTTTTGAAGATCAAGGAGGAGATGTAAAGTTAGCTTCTCCAGATATATTTTCTAACGTGATATTAGGAGAGAAGATTGACCCTAATATGAGTAATGATCAAGCAGCAGCAGTCCTTAGAGAAGAAATTAAGGAAACGATTCAATCTGCTTTTGAGACCTTACGTAATCGTATCGATAAATTTGGGGTTACACAACCAAATATTCAAAGTCTTGGAGACAATGGCCGTATCTTAGTAGAACTTCCAGGTGCAAAAGATATACAGAGAGCTGTACGTTTCTTATCTGCAAAAGCACAATTAGAGTTTTATGAAACGCATTATGCAGGAGATGTCATTAACTATCTTGCACAAGTTGATCAGACACTCGCAGCTGCCGTTAAAAAAGAGGAAACAGATGAGAAAGCTGAAACAGAAGTAGCACAAGACTCTACCAATACAGATAGTGTTGTAGATGATCTATTAAAAGATGCTGAAACTGAGGATGAAGAAGAGGCAGCTCCAAATAGTCCGCTTTTTGAACTACTTTCTCCTAACACACAAGCATTTCAATTCAAAGGAACTTCTACGGTAGGATATGCAGCGGTTAAAGATACTGCGAAGATTAATGGTTATTTAAGAACACCATCTATTGTACGTTTACGTCCTACAAATTTACGTTTTGCAAAATTTGCTTGGGGAGAAGTAGAAACCATTACAGTAGGAGAGGAAGGTGCAGAGGAAACTATTGAAAGAATCGCTCTATACGCACTAGAATCTAATCGTTCTGGAGAGCCTTATATGAGTGGTGATGTTGTAAATGATGCACGTCAACAATATACAATAACACAACAGCCAGCTGTAGGTCTTGATTTTGAAGGTCAAGGAATAAACCAATGGGCTAAGTTGACACGTACTGTAGCACAAAAGGGAAATTCAATTGCGATTGTTCTTGATAACACCGTACGATCTGCCGCAACAGCGAAACGAGAAATTAAAGAAGGAAGGACAGAGATTTCTGGAAACTTTACAGTACAATCTGCACAAGATCTTGCTACGGTATTAAATGCAGGTAAACTTCCTGCTTCTGCCGATGTAATTGAAGCAGAAGAGATTGGTGCAACCTTAGGAAAAGAAGCGATCAATAGTGGTATTATTTCGTTTGTTATTGCACTTCTTTTTGTATTAGTATGGATGGTATTCTACTACGGTAGAGCTGGACTATACTCAGATGTTGCGCTGGTGGTGAATATTTTATTCATCTTTGGCGTATTAGTAAGTTTTGAAGCGGTATTAACACTTCCAGGTATTGCAGGTATTGTATTAACCATTGGTATGGCGGTAGATGCCAACGTACTTATCTTTGAGCGTATCAAAGAAGAGTTGCGTAAAGGGAAATCTCAAAAAGACGCTATTAAAGATGGATTTAATAATGCATTATCTTCTATTCTTGATGCAAACATCACCACCTTCTTAACGGCATTAATCCTTTTCTTATTCGGAACAGGACCTGTAAAAGGATTTGCAGTTACCTTAATGATTGGTATTGCAACGTCTTTATTCTGTGCGATATTTATCACCAGACTTTTTATAGACGGGTATGGAAAGAATGGAAAATCATTGGCATTCTCAACTGGAATCACAAAGAATTTATTTACAGATACCCGCATTGATTTCTTAGGAAAACGTAAAATTGCTTACATGATCTCACTTGCCTTAATCGCTGTAGGTATTTTCTCTTTAGTAAGTGGTGGATTAGATACAAGTGTTGATTTTGTTGGAGGGCGTTCTTATAAAGTTCGTTTTGAAAAAGCAATTAATTCTTCAGAAGTAGAAGAATTGTTATCTAGTGATGCTGTATTTGGAAGTGCGATCGTAAAAACATACGGAGCGGACAACCAATTGAAGATTACGACAAAGTATAATATTCAGGAAACTGGTTTAGAAGTGGATGAGGCTGTAGAGCTAAAATTATTCGAAGCACTTAAAGATTATTTCCCTGCAGATTTAAGTTTTGCAGACTTTAGTAGGTCGTATGATGGTAAGCAAATTGGAAAAATGAGTTACTACAAGGTAGGACCTACGATTGCAGATGATATTAAAAGAGGCGCTTTACTAGCGATTATCGGATCACTTATCGTGGTATTCTTGTATATCTTACTACGTTTCCGCAGATGGCAATTCTCATTAGGAGCGGTTGCAGCGGTATTCCATGATGTATTAATTGTATTGGGAATCTTTGCGTTGACAAAAAACCTAATGCCATTTGATATGGAAGTAGATCAAAACTTTATAGCGGCGATCCTAACGGTAATTGGATACTCTCTGAATGATACCGTGGTTGTATTTGACCGTATTCGTGAGTATATCAAGGAGCACGGATCTACCCGCGGATTTGGTAAATTGATCAATCAAGCATTGAACAGTACCTTAAGCCGTACGTTAAATACCTCTGTCACTACATTAATCGTGTTATTGGCGATCTTCTTCTTTGGAGCAGATTCTATCAAAGGATTAATGTTTGCATTAATTGTAGGGGTACTTGTAGGAACGTATTCATCGTTATTTATTGCAACACCAGTGATGTTTGATACGGTTCAGAAAAAAGGACTAAAAGAAGAAAATAAAGAGGAAGATTCGGAAGAAGCATAATCTATTTTCTTAAAAGAGATAAAAACCCGCTATATGTCTATATAGCGGGTTTTGTTTTATGCCTAAAAACTGTTTTTTTAGGGATTCGTACGCTTTCGCGAAAGCATACCCACCTGACATAATTGCATTCTCAGTAAAAGGCATTATTTTTGACACTACAACCAAAAATAGAACATGAGTTTTTTCAAAAAAATATTTTCGAAAGAAAAAAAGGAAACCTTAGATAAAGGGCTCGAAAAATCAAAGTCAAGTTTCTTTGAAAAAATGAGTAAGGCCGTTGCTGGAAAATCCAAGGTAGATGATGATGTCTTAGATAATCTTGAAGAGGTTTTGGTGACCAGTGACGTAGGAGTGAAGACCACTCTTAAAGTCATAGAACGTATAGAAGCACGTGTAGCCAAAGATAAATACCTAGGAACCGATGAGCTTAATAAAATACTCCGAGAAGAAATTGCGGGTTTATTAAGTGAAACAAACACAGGAGATGCTACCGATTTTGAAATCCCTGAAGGGACCAAGCCACATGTGATTATGGTGGTTGGCGTTAATGGGGTAGGAAAAACCACCACCATTGGTAAACTAGCCTATCAGTTTAAAAAACAAGGAAAGAAAGTCGTTCTTGGTGCAGGCGATACCTTTAGAGCTGCCGCTATTGATCAATTACAAGTATGGGCAGATCGAGTAGAAGTGCCGATTGTAAAACAACAAATGGGAAGTGATCCAGCTTCTGTGGCTTTTGATGCCTTAGAAAGTGGTGTTAATCAAGACGCAGATGTCATTATTATAGATACTGCTGGACGTTTACACAATAAAGTCAACCTGATGAATGAGCTCACCAAAGTAAAGCGAGTCATGCAAAAAGTAGTAGGTGATGCGCCACATGATGTGTTGTTGGTACTCGATGGTTCCACAGGGCAAAATGCTTTTGAGCAAGCCAAACAGTTTACCGCTGCCACCGAAGTCACTTCATTGGCAGTGACAAAACTAGACGGGACTGCCAAAGGTGGGGTTGTGATTGGTATTTCAGATCAATTTCAGATCCCTGTAAAGTATATAGGCGTAGGAGAAGGCATAGAAGATCTACAGGTATTTAATAAAATAGAATTCGTTGATTCTTTCTTTAAGTAAGAGTTACCGGTAATTCATAGAAAAAGGCTTTGCAGATTTGTAAAGCCTTTTTTTATACCTTGATAGCAAATAGAAATTTTATGGCATTATGAAAAAGATAACATTTTTGTTCTTAGGTATCGTCTTTTGTTTATGCGCCTGTAAGCAAACTCAAGAAGCCCCTGTTGTAAAAAATGATCTTATTGTTTGGGAACCGTATGATGAAACTGAAGATCTCGCTAAGACCCAGGAATTAGAAAGTTCTAGAATGCATCTCAAACTTATACATTCTAAAGTGCGAGATAAAAATGACATATGGAAACTGGTTCAGGGAGAATTGCAACGTTTTTCATTGGATCGTTATCAAGAACTCTTACCGCAGATTTTAGAGAAAGATATTCCATCTTTGCAACAAAGTATCAAAGATGGATCGTTTACGTATGAAGAGCTTACCTTGTTCTATCTCTATCGTATTGCACGTATAGAAAGCACGAATGATCGTGCACTTAATGGCGTTATCACATTAAATGCTAATGCTGTGGTAAAAGCACGTGAATATGATCAAGTGGATAAAAACCAAGTCGATAAGTATTCGGTTTTTGGAATGCCTATTCTTTTAAAAGACAACATTGGAACCGCTGGAATGAAAACTACAGCGGGTGCCATTGCTTTACAAGAGAATCAAACGGGAAATGCATTTATCACAGAACGCTTAGAAGCAGAAAATGCGATTATTTTAGGAAAGGCAAATCTAAGTGAATGGGCCTATTTCCTATGCACAGGATGTCCAGTAGGGTATAGTGCTGTAGGAGGGCAAACAATTAATCCCTACGGAAGGTTACAATTTGAATCAGGAGGATCTAGTTCTGGAAGTGGCGCTTCTGTGGCAGCAAATTATGCCGTAGCTGCCATTGGTACAGAAACAGCAGGCTCTATTTTGTCGCCTTCGAGTCAAAATTCTATAGTTGGTTTAAAACCTACAATTGGCGCATTAAGTAGAACCGGAATTGTACCTATCTCTAGTACGCTAGATACGCCAGGCCCTATGGCAAAAAATACGATCGATGCTAGTATTTTGTATCAAGCACTGTTAGGTAAGGATCTTGCCGATCCAAAATCTGTAACTGTACCTGCGTTTACTATTTCTGAAATAACAAAGGGAACTGTCAAAGGGAAGCGATTTGGGGTTGTAAAATCATTTTTATCTGATACGTTGTATGCAAATGCCGTAGAAAAAATACGTAAAGCTGGAGGCGTTTTGGTCGAAATAAAGCCTACACGAGTGGGGCTTCCAGGGTTTCTTGCAGTTTTAAATATGGATATGAAAAATGATCTGCCTGCATATATAGAGAACCATGCGGGAGCGTCAGTCACTATAAAAACTATTTCAGATGTTGTTGCTTTTAATAAGCAAGATACGTTGATTCGTATTCCGTATGGGCAACAACTTTTTGAAGGTATCGTAGCAGACAAAACTACAGATCAAGAGTTGGCAAGTATTAAAAATAATTTAGAAATCATTTCTAGAACTTATTTTGATGTGTTTTTAGATGATGATGAGCTAGATGTATTTCTTTCTATCAATAATTATCATGCCGCTTATGCAGCATTGGCAAAATACCCTGCACTAGCTGTGCCCATGGGATATACGAACTCTGGAGAACCAAAGGGGCTCACATTTATAGGAAAACCTTTTACAGAGATAAGTCTTTTACAATTAGGGTATGCTTATGAGCAACTTTCAAAAGAGCGTAAACTGCCAAAAGGATATGAAGAGTAGGTTGTTGTTTTGAGAAAACGCAGGGTTCGCTTTCGCGAAAGCGGATTCTTAGTATTTATTTTAGGGTCAAAATAGGTGTTACTCAATCACTGCATTAATTCTCATCCAAAGTTCGTTGTCAAATCCAGAAGGCCCCAATAGTTCTGCTCCTGTGTCATCTCCCATTCTAATAATGACAAGTCCTTTACTAGGAATTACATATAATTTTTGGTCATTAGCACCAAGTCCGGCGATCAAATCATCAGGTGCATTAGGGATAAGGCTTCCTGAAAATAAGGAAGTGCTACTTGGTAATCTATAGCTACTCTTCCCATTCAACCACCAAAGGTATCCGTAGGCAGGGTTTAAATCCTGAGACGTGCTTGTCATTTCATCAAAATAAGCTTCAGAAAGAAGCTGTGTTCCATCCCAATTCCCTCGATTGAGATTGAGCAATCCAAAACGAGCCATACTTCGGGCAGTACTAAAATAGATGCGGTTATACCCAAGTTGTATCCATGCCCCATCCATTCCTATGCTATTTTTTAAATGCTCATTAAAATAGGCATCAAATCCTTCAGGGATCGCACTGTTCATGACAGGTTGTACTAACGTGTAAAATGCATTGTGGTAATACCAAAATGAATCAGGATCGTTTAAATAGAGAAGACATTCAGGATCTGTACACGATGTGTTAGGTACGGTATAATCTCCACCATTTGTCATGGTAAGTTGGTTTCTAATCGTAATTGCTTGCTCTTGTGCTGTGGTCATCATCGTCCATCCTTCTGCTAAATAGTTAGTCGAGGCATCGTTTATAGATAAAAAACCAGCATCTTGCGCTAAGCCAGCTGTAAAACTAGTCAGCGTTTTCCCCGCGGAAAACCAAGGGTTGTTATCACTCGCCATAGCTCCATTATAATAACTTTCAAGAACAATTCTACCCTCTTTGAGGATCATAAAGGCATAGGTGTTATTTTCTGTCAAGAAGGCTTCAAGTGCTTCTATATCTTGTGTTTCCCAGCCTAAATCAGATGGGTTTGTAGTCTCCCAAGTGGTGCTATTTGTAGGAGGGAAGTATAAAGTACTGTTTGTAGGGTCATCTGTAGGATTGGGTGTAGGTTCATCTATTGTGCTGTCTGGCGGCGTATTTTCAGCATCATCAGATGAAGAGCAACTTAAAAGAAGTATAAAGAAAATCCAATATATGTATTTCATGGGGTTCGTTTTGTATATTACTATAGACACATTAAGGCAACGATCGTTTAATGGCGTATGGTAAAATACTAAAAGGCGGAGCGCCTTCCAAGTTGTTTTTTTGCTTTCTGCAATATGACTATGTATTAAAACGTATCTTTGCACCCCGAATAAAACATAGGTATGAGAACGAAAACCCTCAAAAAGAATACGATTAATGTAGTTACCCTAGGATGTTCTAAGAACGTCTACGACAGTGAAGTACTCATGGGACAATTACAAGCCAATGGCAAAGAAGTGGTCCATGAAGAAGAAGGGAATATTGTTGTGATCAATACCTGCGGTTTTATCGATAATGCGAAAGAAGAGTCTGTCAATACGATTCTTGAATACGTAAAGCAAAAGGAGCAAGGTGATGTTGATAAAGTTTTTGTGACGGGATGTTTGTCTGAGCGGTATAAGCCGGATTTGCAAAAAGAAATTCCTGATGTAGATCAGTATTTTGGAACGACAGAATTACCGGGATTATTAAAAGCATTGGGCGCCGATTATAAGCACGAACTCATCGGAGAGCGTATTACGACGACACCTAAAAACTATGCCTATCTCAAAATAGCCGAGGGTTGTGATCGCCCTTGTTCCTTTTGTGCGATCCCCTTAATGCGTGGAAAACACAAATCAAAACCAATAGAACACCTTGTCACCGAAGCCGAAAAATTGGCAGCTAATGGTGTTTCTGAATTAATTCTTATTGCACAGGACCTTACCTATTATGGCCTTGATCTCTATAAAAAACGAAACCTTGCTGAGCTTCTAGAAGCGCTTGTCAAAGTAGAAGGGGTGGAGTGGATTCGGTTGCATTATGCGTTCCCAACAGGCTTTCCGATGGATGTTTTAGCGGTAATGAACCGTGAGCCAAAAGTGTGTAATTACATAGATATTCCGTTGCAGCATATTTCCGATTCCATCTTAAAATCAATGCGACGCGGGACTACGATGGCAAAGACGAATGCATTGTTAGACCGCTTTCGCGAAAGCGTACCCAACATGACGATCCGTACTACGTTGATTGTGGGATATCCTGGAGAGACCGAAGAAGATTTTCAAACGCTGAAACAGTGGGTGAAAGATCAACGTTTTGAACGTTTGGGATGCTTTACCTATTCTCATGAAGAAAATACGCATGCCTATAACCTTGAAGATGATGTGCCGGAAGAGATAAAAATGGACCGAGCCAATCAAATCATGGAGATTCAGTCGCAAATTTCTTGGGAGCTAAATCAGCAAAAAATAGGACAAGAATTTAAAATTGTTGTTGATCGTAAAGAAGGGAATTATTTCATCGGGCGTACTGAATTTGATAGCCCAGATGTTGATAATGAGGTGCTCATTGATGCCACAAAATATTACCTAAAAACGGGAGGATATACCACCGTAAGAGTCACACAAGCAGAAGATTTTGACCTCTATGCAGAGCCTCTTGAGATTATAGAGAGACCGAAACCTATGCATGCAAGAACTAAATCTTAACGGTCAATTACGATGCATAAAATGAGATACGTTACACTGTCAATAGTTTTTTTAGCCATCACTTTTTCGTGTAAGCAAAAAGAAGAAACGCCTAAATTAGAAGCGGCACAAGAAATTACATCGAAGTTTTTACTTGAGCATATAAAAAACCCAAGCCAAGGCAAGGCGCATTTGCCAAGGTTGGTAGCCCAAAATGGTGCGTTGCACATGACATGGGTTGAGCAAGAAGACGCACTGGCAATTCTTAAATATGCTACCTATAAAAATCAACATTGGTCGGCTCCCAAAAGCATCACTTCCGGGACTGATTGGTTTGTCAATTGGGCAGATTTTCCAGCATTAGGCATTAACGGAGAAACCGTACTGACTAATATTCTTCAAAAATCGGCAGAAGGCACTTACGATTATGATATTAAATTGAACCTTCTTGCGGGCGATAGTCTTGTAAAATCTAATTTCCTTTTAAATACCGATGGTATACCTGCCGAACATGGTTTTGTTACCATGCGTCCGTATGATGATGGGTTTTATGTGAGTTGGTTGGACGGGCGTGATACTAAGAATGAGAAAAAAGAAGATAATCAAATGACGTTGCGTGCCGCGATTGTCGGTTTAGATGGAACTATTAAAGAAGATACGGTCATAGACGCAAGAGTATGCGATTGTTGTAACACGGCTATAGGGATTACGTATAATGGTCCTGTAGTGGTCTACAGAGACCGTTCAGAAGGTACAGAAGAGATTCGTGATATCTATATTGTACGATGGGTAGATGGTGCTTGGACCGCTCCTAAAGCCATTCATAATGATCAATGGAATCTTAATGGTTGTCCTGTCAATGGACCCGCTTTAGATACCCAGGAAGAAAATGTGGTTGTTTCTTGGTTTACAGCCTCCAATGATACGCCTAGCGTACTTGTAACTTTTTCTCAAGATAATGGTGTTACTTTTAGCACTCCTATTCGTGTAGACGCGGGCATGGCTATTGGGCGTGTAGATACCGCCTTCTTGAAAGATGGCAGCGCATTGGTAAGTTGGTTAGAACCTCTTGGGGATAAGGTAGTATTACAAGTGGTGCGTGTATATCAGAATGGAAATATGGAAGCACCTCTCACAATTACAACAACTTCGGCAGCACGTGCTAGTGGTTTTCCTCAACTAGAAGTTATGGGTACTACGGTATATGTCGCGTGGACAGATCTTCAAGGAGATGCATCTCAGATTGAGGTAGCTTCTTTTGAGATAGAATAGCTTTCAAGCCAAAGGATATATGATAAGTTCCTTTAATGAACATTTCTTATTTATACGCTTTTTTTCTTTTTTTATAATAAGCGAAACCAGCAACTAACAAGAAAATAAGAATGCCTAGTATCATTTTATACAAGAAAGAGTTAGTAGATATCTCAAGAGTGCTATTGTCTCCAGTGAGTGTAATAGAAGCCCAAAAGTATGGGGATGTTTGTTCTAGCTGATGTGTTTCTAGGTATGCTTTTTTTGCGGTGTGTAATGCTTTTGATTTGGTTTCTCCCGCTTTAAGTTCTTTATAAAATGTATATAGTATTTCGTTATTAGACATTTCGTTGACATTCCAATGAGATGCAATGACACTTCGTGTACCGCTATAAAAAAAACCACGTGAAAGACTCATAATCCCTTCGCCTAATTCCTGCTTTCCTTGAGCACTTTTACAGGCATCTAAGATGACTAGGTCTGTATTGTTTTCTATATCGTATAGTTCGTTGAGTATGATTTTATCATCATAAAGTTCTAGCCAAGGGGTATTGTTTTTAGTGTACCCTGCATGAGAATTTATATGAACAATACTAGCGTTTTTTAAACTTGTAAGACACGCACTTTTAGAGGCCTTTTCTCTTAATTTTATGGACATTGGGAGAAAAGAAGCATACGTTTTCATTTCTTCTTCACTTCTTTTTAAATCGAGCAAATTCTTGTCTTTAAAAATTGTTGGCGCAAATCCAATAATCTTAGAGGTTGGTTTTCGGGGAGTTTTGTTGATTTGTTTAAATACAGAAGCAGAATGTAAATACAAGGTTTCCGTATGATATAAGAGGTAGTCAGGCTTGTAATTATTCGCATCAGTAGCTACGCTTAGTGCTTCAAAAGGAAGATTGTATAATTTATAATCAGGAATTATGGTTAATTTTTTGAAATCAACCTTTTTCGTATTCTCTACAAATGGGAATAGTTTTTTATAAACAGCAAAAGAGGTGTCCTTGTATCTTTGAAATGTTTCTTTTGTGGTAAAGGGCGCGTTTAATTCTTTCTTAAGGAAGTGTATTTGTCGTAATAATTCTGGAGTATTTGGAATCTTAAAAAGTATTTTTTTTTCGTTTGTACAAAATAGTCCATATCCAGAAGATTCGTTGATGATGTACTCTACAAGCGAAGCGTCTTTTGATACGTGCTTTTCAATAGTTTCTTGAAGAGATAGCATCGTAGGTTCATTTCTTAGTGTATAATATGCAGGGAATGTTTTCTTAATGGAGTCTAGAAAAGTAGTGTACGTATAATCTATTTTGACAAATTCTTTTTGTAATTCAATGTCATCTTTCGTCTTCTGTAGTTGTTGTTTAAGTGTGATCCTTTTTTCAAGGAGCATTTTTTCTTTTTTAAAGATAGCCTCTGGAATATTAAGTTTTTGTTGGGCATAGCGTTTGTCTATATTTTCAAGCAAGAGCAGGGCTTTATTTTTTTCCATAAAATAAAAAGCCTCTTCTGGTTCGTTTAATAAATAACAAACTTCTACAGCAAGCATGTAAGAGTCAACACCGCTATTGATCCAAAAGAGCTTGGATTGATCGACTTCACTATCTAATCGAATTAAGGACACTAATTGATCTACTAGATATAATGTTTCTTTAGCATGGATGAGATAGGTTTTGTTTTTTTCTAAGTGATACGCTTCTAGCCATGCGCTAGCTTTATTTACAAGATACCCTAATACATCAGGTTTGTGTAAATAGTCTTTAAAAGATGTAATAGGTGGTAATTGGCTAAGGTTGGTAGGGTTGTACTCTTGATCTAGGGCTGTATCAATGGCTTTTTGGTAATAGCTGATTTTTTGTTTAGGATCTTTGGTCTGAAGATAAAATCCTTGATTGTCATAAACATCCGATTTTTGGATGAGGCTTTTGCTAACTTTTAATGCTTCTGTGTAATAGTTGTTGGCTTTTTTATGATCTCCTTTTTTGGAGTGTATAACACCTAAATTATTATAAAGCGTGCCTACATTATTTGAATCACCTACAGTTATGTATAGTGTTAAGGCTTTCGTATAATAAATAACAGCTTTTTCATTTTCATTTATATTTTCAAATATGGTACCTAAATTTGTATACATATTTGCCAAATACTCAGCGTAAACCTTATCTTCTATGGCTTCTATTTCTTTTTTATGAGCATATATTTTCTCAAGATATTTCTTGGGATTACTCATTTTAGCATAAATCTCTAAACAGGATAAATGCCCTAATATAAAAATCTCAAGATTCTGATAGATGTCGTATGATAAAATAACAGGCTCTAAGTATTCAAGGGCTTTAAAATAATCTCCTTCATCAATAGACAAGAAAGCTAACTCTATAAGGATTTTGAAATTAAACTTGTCTGTACCCGAATTTTTAAGACCTTTTTCCAGAAAATAACGCCCTTCTTGACTCTTCCCTAATTGTTGATAATAGATGTATATATTATACAAACTATTATTTAAATCTTTGGTGTTCTGTTTTTTGAAAAATGACCTTATTTGTATCGCTTTTTTTGTTTCCCGTATAGCGGCTTCGTATGCTCCTATCTGATTGTAAAGCAAGCCTAGTCTATGATACATGTATCCTAGCGCTGGTGTTACAGCAGTCGTATCTATTTTAGAAAGTAACAGATTGACATTCTTTATTTTATCTTCATTTGATAGTTCGAGGTCTGCATAAATGAGATCAAAATTAGCTTTTGCCTCTTCCTGTGAATATGCATCGAGCGTATAGGACATACCAAAGACTACTACTAAAAAATAATAAATTGGCTTATACATAATGGATAGTTGGTTCCCTTAAAAATAGGGATAAAAAAAATCTTCGATTATCAATCGAAGATTTTTTATCTAAATCAGTGTGTATGCAAGATTAATATAACGGTACGATGTATTTATTATAGATGGTTTGTTTTGTATAAGAAACGGGAATACCATTGGCATCTAGGTGTTCTTTAATCTCCGTTGGCGTATAAGTCATTCCAGAGTCATAAAGTATTCTTGCTGCTACGGCAGTGACTAATGGCGCTGAAAATGAAGTTCCAGAGATTGGGATATTTTGTCCAATATTATTTACAAAAGGGAGATTCGTTCCTTTAGACATAAAATCTACCGTGTATCTTCCATAATTTGTAAAATAAGCAGCATCGGTGGCTTCTTCATTAGTCGCACCAATGGCAATCACGTTAGAAGTCATAGCCGAAAAATTAGAAGGAAAATGCGCAAGGGCACCGTCATTATCATTGGAAGAGTTCCCAGCTGAGGTGACTACCAACACGTTTTCGTGCTTGGATAACACATCTAAAAAAATGTTAGTGATGTGTGGGTTTGCATTTACGTCGTCATACCAACCTGCACTTATTTGAAGAATATCTGCTTTAGGTAACGAAAATAGCATCCCGCATAACATATTAAATATACTGACTTCACCATCTTGATTGGCTATTTTTACAGGTAATAACTGAAATGGAACCCCAGCATGATTGAGTGATTCATAAATCATGGTACTTACTCCGGTACCGTGAACTTGAATATAGTCATCATAGCAATTATTGTCTTCGTTTACATAGTCCCAACCAGAATATACGCCGGGTATACCTAAGGGATCAGCGTTGTACAGGAAAGGGGTTGAGTCAAACGTAGGGTAATTTACATCTATGCCAGAATCTAAAACAGCGATGGTCACACCGTTTTGATCATCATAGACAATGTGGTCGGTATCATTTGTATCACCACTACCTCCAATAAGCGAAAGGGTTTCTTGATCCTTTTTAAAACTAAATTCCATAATTACATTTTGGATGCTTTCTACACCACCACTACCAGAACGTACAGTCCCTAATTTATTTTCTAAATCTACTCCAGGGCCAAAATCCCACTTTTCAAAGGTGCCATCACAATGTGTACAGACTTCGTAGTCTACGACTTGAAATTGTTGTCTTAATGCAGATCTTCTCCTAGAGGGCGTATTTTTTTTGAATTGGACAACAAGTGCTGTCTTAGAAAATTTTGGAGAATTTACTGAAGGATATTGTGCGCTGTAGTTTGTTTCTGTAATGGTGTTCTCCTCTTGGTTTTCATCAACCTTGGAGCAAGATGCAATCAATAAACTTATGACTATTAAAAAACTACCAATTATTTTTTTCATCTTTATGGTCTTAAAATTAATAAAAAGAGTTACTCTTACTTTACAGTGGTATTAATTAAAATATATTACCCAAATTAATTTAAAGATTTTTTTTCAAACCCTACAAAGTAATCTATGGATGAAACTGAAAAGTATTTGAATGGATTAATACATAATGATAGAAAAGTAGTAGCGAGTATTTATGAAGCTTTTTTTTCCAAAGTAAAATCATTTGTTCTAAATAACAAGGGAAAAGAAGAAGATGTACACGATGTCTTTCATGATAGTCTGATGTATCTTATCATTAAGCACAAAGAAAGCCCATTGAAGATTGTCTCTTTTGAAGCTTACTTTTTCACCATTTGTAAAAATATTTGGCGAAGAACCCTAAAAAACAAAAAAAAAGGGGTAATAAATATTGATACCATACACTATGTAGATAAAGAAACAGACTTAGGATTATTTTATTTAGAACAAAAAAGATTAGAATTTTACCAAGAGAAGTTTCAGTTACTATCTCCAAATTGCAAAGAAATTTTGGGAAGTTATTTTAACGGGATGAGTTATGAAGATATCCTTCAGGAATTAGAATACACATCCATAAACACTGTAAGACAGCGCGTTTTTAAATGTAAAGCAAAAATCATTCAGTTAATAAAAGAAGATCGTAGATACCGTAAATTAAGAGATGAGTCAAATTTTTGAAGATAAAAGACAACAAGAAATAGAGGCATATATACATGGAAGGATGTCTCCAGAAGCGCTAGTGATTTTTAAAGAAAAATTAGCGAATGATAAAACCCTACAAGAAGATGTACTTCTGCAAGAATCATTGCGTGATGCTTTAGGACAAGATCATTGGGCATCCTTAGAGAATGATCCTGCAAATGAAGCGTTACAAAAACTCAAAACAACACTGAAAAGTGACACATATGCACAGATCTCAACGACAATAAAAGAGGTAGGCGCCGACTATACAAACAATCCCACAAACAAAAAACAAGATCGGCGTGTGTATTACCGAATTGCGATCGCAGCCGCTGTACTTTTATTATGTACGCTTCCTTTTTTAATAAATTCCTCATCAGAAAGCTACTATGATCAATATGCCAATTGGGAGAGTTTACCATCCTTGAGAGAAAAAGGAGACTCACAAACCCATCTTATAGCAGGAGAATCGTTATATTTTTCTCAAAAATATGAGGAAGCCATACGTTATTTTGAAGATACTATAGGTCCTAATGATCCGTACTATTCGTACGGACTCTTGTACCTAGGAGCTTCCTATTTTCAAGCAGGTAATCTAGCGAAAGCACACCAAACATACGATGCATTAATTGCAACAAATACACTTCAAAGCTCCTACGGATATTGGTATAAACTGCTGTTGTATCTTAAGGTAGAGAATACTGAAAAAGTAAACGAAATGCTTTCACTTATTGTAAGTAATCCAGATCATTACAATTATAAAGAAGCCAAAAAAATACAAGAAGCATTACAGTCAGAATAAGTGCCAGTAAGTTCAAATGATCAATGGTATAAGTACGCTTTCGCGAAAGCGTATAAGGCAAAAATGCACTATTATTTGTCACGTATAAAGTGCAAATAATAGCGCATCTTAAAATTACCGAAATACGTTGTGCTCTCTGGTATTAGAGTCTAAACGCATTATTATTTGTAAAGAAAAGTGCATTAGCAAAAAACAATTTTCCATTTTGCCAGAATCCACGGAATAACGGGTCATCTACCATATAAATAATACTTCCACTCCCCATACGCTCTTCTCCAAAGACGAGTGATTTTCCAAGTTTTGACTTGGCTACATCTCCAGCAAATCCGGCCACATTAGTTACGTCATCTGTGATGTAGGCTACATTAAAACCACTGTCAAGATGCTTATAAGAGCTACTTCCTAATTTTAAACTATAATACGTGTTACCATACCCAAAAGCCATAGGATGGGTTGGGTCTACGTTTGTTTTAAAGATACTACCTGTAATAAAATTGGTTACACTCGCTTCTTCGCGCTCTGCATAAGGAGTTAGGTTTTCTTTCTTTTCCTTTTTGTCATCAGGAGTTGTATTTCGCTTTAAGCTAAAACCACTTTTTCCAGCAAAAGCACCTAATGCTCTATCTATCGCAATGATTTTTCCGCCACCGCGTACAAAGCTTTGCACTTTAGACAGTGTACCCTCATTGAGTACACTACCGTACCAACCACTTGGCATGATGATAATGTCAAACTGATCTAGATTGACACGTCCCATACGATCTGCTTCTATAGATGTCACAGGGTATCCTAGCGTTTGCTCAAAATAATACCAAGTTGCTCCATAGCTTAAAGAAGAAGTGCCATCTCCTTTCAATAAGGCGATCTTTGGTGGGTTAATTAATTTTATATCTGGCGAGCCAAAGTCAGGCCCAGCATCTGAAAAGCTAGAGGTTGCCGGGATTAATTTTCGGCTGTTTACATCTGCAATTTTGTAGAGGTGATCTACAAAGTTTTTGTTGTTTTTATTGTCACTTTTCGTAATAATCAACGTACCACGATCATATTTCTGCCCTCCATTAGTCATTGGTTTTTCTGTAAAGCGCACTTTAATACCCGCTTTTAATAAGCCAGCCAAGAATTTGGCATCTTCCATACTATTCCATTTTGCAATATACCCCGGCGCATCCATACGCTGTTGGTTGATTACTTTAGAAAAAGGATTTCCGCTATTCGTACTTACTTTTGTCGTACTTGCAATCGCATCAAGCCCATACGCATGTGGTAGACTCCAAGCCGTAATGTCATAGGTAAGCGGTGTAGATAATTTGGCATCTGGTTCTAACAATACTTTGACCATTTTCCCCTTTGGCTGATCCGTATGAATCACCATCGCAAGATCATAGCTCATACTGCCTTGATCATTTTTAGTATAGCTAAAACCACTTGCTTTTCCATTGGTAGCAAACTCATATGTGATTTCATGACGATCTAATAAAGTAGCTAATGCCGAGAGGTTGTCCTGTGTACCTTTCAATACATAACTTTTGTATTTTAAATTACGATTATCAAAGAATTTAGCAAACTCGCTATTGATTTTAGACGCTGTTTTTGAAGAAATTTCCACGGTAGAAAGCCCTGTTGTTTTGTGGTGTGCCACACGATCTATAAGGGTAAGTTCAAAACCTTCGTCATTATGAATTCCAAGCCCCGCACGACCATGACCTGCTTGCTCATAGGTCATTCCTATTGCTCCCATATACGTAGGGTAGGTGTCTCCATAACTAGGATAGAGTAAGTCAAAACGCTCACGCGTGAAGAATAACCAGCCTTCTTTGTCAAAGTAACGTGCGTGATTCTGTCCTATCTGTGTTTGAAAATCACGTTGCCAATCAGAGATAATTTCGTGAAAAGGTTCTGCAGCTGGCGCAAAATAATACGGCTCATTAATCCCTTGCTCATGAAAATCGACATGAACGTGGGGTAACCACTGGTTGTATACTTTTAAACGCGCTCTAGACTCCACTTGTGTAGCCCATGCCCAATCGCGGTTGAGGTCAAATAAATAATGGTTAGGACGCCCTCCTGGCCAAGGTTCGCTATGCTCAGAAGCTACTTGTGCAGGATCATAAGGCGTCGCCGCTACTTGATTAAACCAATTGGCATAACGATCACGTCCATCAGGATTGATACACGGATCAATAATCACCACCGTATTTTCTAACCATGCTTTTTTGCTGGTAATCAATTCATATAAAGTCACCATAGAGGCCTCTGTACTCGAAGCTTCATTCCCATGCACATTGTAGGATAACCAAACAATCGCCTTATCTGCTGTTTGTGAAGAACTCCCTATGCCTGCTTGTGCAAGATTGGCTGTTCGGATATTTTCAAGATTGCCATGATTTGCTTTTGAAGTAACCACTGCGTACGTAAGCGGACGACGCTCATTCGTACGACCGTACTCTTGATACGTAACCAGATCACTGTTTTGTGCTACATGTTCAAAATAACGCACGACATCAGAGTGACGCGAAAATTGAGAACCGATCTCATAGCCTAAAAATTCTGATGGAGATTGGATTTGTGCTTGAAGTATTCCCGTTAAGAATAATAGGAACAAAGATAAATGACGCATAAATAGTTCTTTAAGATAAAAGCCTTAAATATACCTATTATAAAAAAATAATTCAGGCTTTTTAGACAATTTTAGGTTTTGTAAGTAACCTATAGTAACGTGATAGAATAAAGCAGATTAAAGTCGCATTTCACCCGCTTTATGAAT
>CAYGQJ010000056.1:0-12699 GCA_964351845.1 uncultured Flavobacteriaceae bacterium
ATATCACGGTGAAGACACTTGCTAAAATGGGAATTACGATCGAGTAATTTTTCAATTATAATTTTATATAAAATGCCATTCATATAGAATGGCATTTTTTTGTGGGATGATGCTAAGAGATTCGTATTTTAGAGAGCTATTTTTGATTGCTTTATGAAGGCAACTAACGCTACCCAAACACCTCATGATTAAAAAAGTCTTCCCACTTCTTTTGGCACTCGTACTGATTTGTTGTCAATCGGCAACCGAATCTGCTGATACGTATGGGTATCCTACTCCTGATACAACGCCTGTGATTTTTGCACCCGATAGGATCTCCGTAGAAGGGAGATTAGAACATGGGATTTCATTTACACCCGATACAAAAGAAGTAGCGTTTGGGGTATTGGATGCAAATGATTTTAGCGGAACCATATATCATGCAAAAAAACATTCCAATGCTTGGTCAACACCGACTGTTTTTGAACCACTACAAAGAGAAAGTGTATTCCTCCCCTATTTCACACCAGACGGGGCAGCTATGCTATATGCAAAAAGCAAAACTACTGCAAATAATTACATCACCGATATTTGGATACTAGCTAAGGAAAAGGATACGTGGGCACGTCCTAAACAACTAAAAATGCCTATCAGTTCGTCTGCTAGAGAAGCTTCGGCGTGTATGACATTAGATCGTACCCTCTACGTTTCCTCAAATAGAGATGGGAATGGATTGGCTGATATATACACTTCATCGCCTAGTGATGGCGAGTATGTCAACATTGAACGTATCGATGCTATAAGTTCAGTACGAGATGAAGAAAGTGTTTTTATTGCTCCAGATGAACGGTATCTTATTTTCAGTCGATTTACCACAACGACTAATAGTCCCGATTTATGGATCAGTTATCAGGATTCTGACGGCAATTGGACCCAACCAAGCGTATTAGATGCACCAATAACAACCGCACAATGGGAAAGAAGGCCCTTTGTCAGCATGGATCACAAGCTCCTCTTCTATACCAAAATGACTTTTGAAGCGTCCGTTATGACAGAATCAGACATTTATTGGGTCAGCACACAGCACGTCTTCAAACCCTTTGTATTCCGTCCGATTCTGGAGAAAACCATCAAGGTAGGCAAAGAAACCATCATAGCCATCCCAACGGATTACTTTAAGGATATCGATCATGAGCACCTAGACATTCGCTTTGAGAACGAAAACGTGGACTGGGCAACATTTGATAAGGAAAAGATGGTTTTACGAATACATCCCACTGAGATGGGAACGTTTGAGTTCACATTCACAGCCGTCGATGCATTTTCCAACGAAACCAGTGACACGCTAAAAATTATTGTTGAGGATTGATCATAACCTATGTAAGATACAGAGAACCTTATTATTTTGACAGAACGAGGCAACAAGGTATAAGCTATAAGAAATCCCATAACAGAACGTATTGAAACTAGCTTAGCTCCTTGTGCGATCTCTCCTACCGTCGAGATGACTAGAAAACATCATTTCGCGCCAGCGAAAAATCAAACCAAAGACCAACGAATAACGACTAACGACTAAAAGCTACCAGCCATTTCGCGCCAGCGAAAAAACAACAGACCAAAGACTAACGACTAACAGCTGCCAACTACTTCTCCAAAATCTCCTTAATATTTGGTTTAAAGTAATTCGGGCCTTTCAATACTTTCCCATCCTCACGGTAGATCGGTTTCCCGTCGGCACCGAGTTTACTCATATTACTCCGTTGGATCTCGTTAAACACCTCCTCTATTTTGTCCTGCATCCCATGTTCGATGATGGTACCACATAAGATATAGAGCATATCCCCAAGTGCATCCGCGACTTCGACAAGATTGCCTTCATTGGCGGCCTCAAGGTATTCTTCATTCTCTTCTTTCATGAGATTAAAACGAAGTTCATTTTTTTTCTTTGGAAGATTTGCCGTAGGTAGATCTTCTCGATCTAACCCGTATGTATCGTGAAACAAAGTCACAGCTGCTATTTTGTCTTTCATATTTTAATTTTATACCCGTACTTCGGCTATGCTCAGCATAAACTCCGGCGGGTATCCCTTTTTCATGCTCACACTTCGGCTACGCTCAGCATAAACTCCGGTGGGCATCTTATTATTAATTCATTCGTTAATATACGCGCTATGTCGTATTTTTGAAGTCTCTAAAATACCAAAAAATGTTTAGTACGGGTCAGCTTATTTTTGTCATTTTTTTTGTCATTGCTTTTGTAGCCTTTATGATCTATTCCTACCGTAAAGATGCTAGGCTTCATACCAAGCAATACAAAGGCGCCAAATGGGTCTTGTTAGGCTTTATAGGTTTTATTGTCTTACTCTTTGTAATAAAGTTTACCCTTAAAGGATAACGTTTACCGTTTTTTATCGCTTCTTATCGATTTTATTTTTTGTACTTGTAATTTTCTCATAGCTTGTTGAGAGAATATACCCGATAGTGGGTATATGATGTGTGTTTATTTTTCTGAAATTCGCCCTATCTCTAATATAAAAAATATGGAAACTTCTTTCTTTCATTTTACAGGTATGGATCATGTTGTCCAATTGCAAAATTCTTATTGGTGTTGGGCTGCTTGTTTAAGTAAAATTATTAATGGGCTTTCTTCTCGTTCAGAAATAGGTAAAAATCAATGTGAGCTAGCTGCTTTTTACAGTACTAATTTCACTCAAATAGTAGATAATAACATAATGTATAGAACAACTATAAATACCAATATGTTTATTACTGAAATTAGTAATCCATGTTGTTCTAAGAGAAGAAGAGGAAGAAGAAGAATTTTATCAAAAAAATGTGACGTCCCATTACACGACAAAGATTTAGAATTATTATGTAAATATGTAGGTATTAAAGCAAGTCATATAAGTGATATATCAGTATTAAAAGAATATAGTCTCATTAGAAAAATACTTATTGACAATGATGCTCCTATTATTGTAAAAACAAAATTAAGGTCAGGCAGATCACATATGATATTAATTACCGGTTTTGGAAAGTCAGGAGAATGTGAATATATTTTGGCTAGTGATCCTTTAAAAGCAAATAGTGAATACACACTTCTTGAACATTTCTTGTCTGAAAACAAAATATTATCTGCATGGGAAGTCAAATTAGAAGTACAAAATGACACTAAAAATTTAGAAGAAGATACTATACTCGAGGATAATCATACTGTACTTGAAAAGTTTATAGAAAAAAATAGAAGCCTAATACATAATGATATTGCTTTTGATGGCAAAGCAATGTTTCTCTTAGAAAAAATTTCAGAACCATTTACAAAAAGAGTTGTATTAACTAAAAAAAATATAACATATAGTATTATAGACATCCTTAATAATATTGACGCAGAAGAGCAATCTGCTGCTTGTGAAAAAACAAAAAAACGATTTCGAATACGAAGAATAGGAAATGTTCTTTCTGTAGAAAAAGGAATCGATTCGCGTAACAGGTTTCTAAACATCAATAGAGAAAGTGAAAAATACTTTAAAGAATATGCAACTACCATTAAAATAAGAAGGAAAAAGAAAAAGGTTATGGTTAAGCCAATTTCATTTCCTTTAAACTATAGTTTAAAAGAAAAATGGCAACCCTTTGATAGTTTCAAAAAAGAATTACATAAGCAACCAGAAATAGAATATTTCCAAACAACTAACTAAAACAAATAAATTATGGCACACGAAAACCTTAAATTTCCATTATCACTAAATAGACCAGGAGAATGGCAACCAATACTAGCATCTCAGGATTTTGGGACTTTTTATGTAGTATATATAAAGTTTAATGATTCAGGGTCTCGAGTAAACGAAGCTGAAAATACTGAACATTACTATAATTGTGATTTTAAGCTTCAAAATTTTGTGGGAGCTGTAACAATGGGGCTTACTGGCACCCCTGATATTAATATTGCACCTTATCAAGATTATAGTAATTTAGATATAAAAATAAATGTTGCTCCATTTAACACTAACTTTGAGATTATTGATCAAGATTTGATACTAGAAAATCCTATAGAAAAAGAGATGGTCATACAAACGGTTTATAATGTAGATAGTGTACCATCTACTTTATTTAATAATGCAGATCCTGATAATTCTGCATATTTAAATCCACATACTATTATTAGAGATGGGGATACTAGTCTAGAAATTGGGACTAGGAATTATGGATCTACAGATCCATATATAGATTCTAATCATTCTGGAGGAGGTCCATATCGTATCTGTACTCCTAATTTATCTAGAGTCATTTAAAATTTGAAAGCAATTTATATTATATTATTACTTTTATTTTCAACCTCACTATTTTCTAGTGAGGTTGAGTCTTTTTTTTATTTCACAAATAAAAGTCAATACTTTGAGGCTCAAAACTTATTAAAAAAGAATATCTATACCTCAGAAATTCAAAAAGCTCTTAAAGACTATTTAGAGATTTCACAATCTGGGTATTTTAAAAATTCTGAATACTATACTATTTCAAAAAAAGATACTTCCTTAACACATAATATTCAGTTAATAAATAAAGCCTTATATCTCTATGTGAAAGAAGGCAATACAGACAATGCCTTTGAAACTTTAAAACAAAGTCTTTTCATTGCAAAAGAAAGAGATGATCCCGTTTTGATATGTTTATCATTAAAGTATATTTTAGAAATGTATCAACGATTTCATATCGCTAGTGAAGATATATCTTTCAACTATTTTATTGATGAATATAAAAAGTACGCTTATAATACTGTTGAAGAACAAAACTATACACTATATAAATACAGGATAACACAGCGATATTACTTTAACCAACCAGAAAAAGTCATCCCAATACATAATGAGGCTTTTAAAAAATTGTCTTCTATAGATTTACCCTTTTTAAAAGCAAAAAGAGACCTAACCTATTTTAGCTATTACCAACGCATTAAAAAAAATATAGATAGTACAGAATTTTATATAAATGAAGCATTTAACAGTTTAAAAGATATAGATGGATATTTTGAACAAGAACGTTATAAAGCCACAGAAATTAATCAGAGTGTTTTAGAGTATGATAAGGGAAATTATAAAAAAGCACTTTTACTCATTAATAAAATTGATTTAAACAAAGACGATTATCTATATAAACTCTTGAAAAAATTTATATTATACTGGAAATATAAAATTCATGAATCATTAGGAAACACAGAGTTATCATTAAAACTACATAATGAATATTTACAGAAGGAACTTATAGATAGTGAAGCTAAGAACTTACAGAACATTGCTGAGTATGAGACTAAATACCAAACCGCAGAAAAAGAAAAACAACTTCTTGAAGAACAAGTAAAAAGAAAAGAAGAACAAGCCAAAACAAAACAAATCACCATAGCGCTCACCTCTACCCTCTTCCTCGGCTCTATCATCGCCTTCCTCGTCTACCGAAACACCAAACGCAAACAACGCATTGCAGAACAAGACCGCGAACTACAAATCCAGAAGACGGAAACCATTCTGAAAGAAAAAGAACTCGAAACTATCAATGCAATGGTGTCCGGGCAAGAAAAAGAACGCTTACGCCTTGCAGGAGAGCTACATGATAATATCGGAAGTACGCTTGCAACGGTGCGAATGCAAGTAGAAAACTTAGAACGTAACCTCGATAAAGTAGACGACCCGAAAGCCTTGCTTCAAAAAGCTAATCTGCTAATTAATGAAACCTACGAGAAAGTCCGTGGGATATCTCATAAAAGTAATAGTGGTGTCATGGCAAAAGAAGGCCTTCTGCCTGCCGTGGAGAAATTGGCACGTACCGTATCGACCACTAATAAACTAACGATAGACGTGCAGGATTTTGGACTCGAAAACAGAATCCCCAACGAACTAGAAATTATCATTTTTAGAATCATCCAAGAACTCGTCACCAATATCGTCAAACACGCCAATGCTACTGAAGCCAATATTTCTCTCACTCAACATGACAACGAACTCAACATTATGGTAGAGGACAATGGGAAAGGGTTTAAAGTGGGTAGATTAGAAGAAAAAGACGGGATGGGTTTAGGCACTATAGAACGCCGTGTAGAACATTTAGAAGGCACCATGGAAGTCGATAGCACACAAGGTCGTGGGACCAGTGTGAGTATTGATATTCCTATACAATGATTTAATGAAGTAATGAAGTAATGGAGGAATGGTGTAATGATTTAATACTTTAAAAATGATATGTTTACGATAATAAATAGTATACTGAATGTAAGGTCATTGAGTGATTTTCGAAGAAAATCGTACCGAAATGACCGAGTTTGAAATAAAACCAACAAAAAAATGATCACCGTAGCCATTGCCGAAGACCATCAGTCGCTTATCGACGGAATTGAATTGCTTTTGAAATATGAAGAAGGCATTTCTATTATAGGAACGTCAAATGATGGTAGAGAACTACTGAATATTGTACGTCTCAAACAACCTAAGGTAGTGATTATGGATATTCGAATGCCTAAACTAGATGGGATTGAGGCCACTAAAATAATCATGAAAGAATTTCCGCATATCAAAGTCATCGCCTTCTCCATGTTTGATCAGGATGAGGCGGTCATACAAATGCGAGACGCAGGCGCCAAAGGGTATATTCTTAAAAACAGTCCGCTAGAAGAAATTTTAAAAGCCATACAAGCAGTAATGCAAGGGAAGGTATACTATGATACAGGCATCGATCAAAATCTATTTGAAGACGCTGGAGTATATACTGAGTACGGTCGAAGTACAAAAGCAAAAACATCTAAATCTGTATTATCAAAAAGCGAACGAGAAATCCTACGCTTAATTGCTCAAAATAAAACCTCGTCAGAAATCGCTGATATTCGTTTTACAGCAGTCTCCACTGTAGAAAAACATCGTAAAAATATGATGCGTAAACTAGGTCTAAGTGGCAAAGGGGAACTTCTTAAATATGCTGTAGAAAAAAAATACGATTTCTAAAAAAACATACACTACTTTTTCTCTTATACACAATTTGTAATCAATTAATTACAAAAACAAACACATTTATCACTTAAAAATAATATTCAATTTTTTACTTATAATTTAGTATCAAATTACGGTTTTACTATATAATTTGTACATTAAAAACACAAAATACCCTATAGTAGGTATTTTTTTTACTAACCATTATAATTACTTTTAACAAGTAAAAAATCACGACAAACCATGAAAAAAACAATTTTATTTGCCACGTTTATTATGTTTTCAATCTTTCAAGGATTCTCTCAGGATCGAGATTTTGATGGTCTCTGGGAAGGTATTATGGAAAAAGAGAATGGAGAACAATATAAACTTACTCTATTTATAGAAGATAACAATGTATACAGTGTCACAACTGATGATGATGGTGATTTAATAAAAAACAGACAGTTTGAAGTACAGATAAGCAAAGGATATGGGGAACAACTAAATTTTTTCTGGATCAACAAAGGGGGAGTTTGGACAGAAACACAGATGTATTCCCTTTCCTATGCTTCTGATTCTGAATTGTCTGTTTTTCATATGAGACATGTTTCTAATAAGTCTGACGAAAAAGACGGAAATACCGATTGGGGATACTTTTCAAAAGGCACTCTTCAGTAAAACACTACACAATATCATTAGTGGAAAAGGCGGGTTATTCATAGTAATAGTCCGCCTTTTATTGTACTAGTACTTTTTTACAAATACCAAGTGATGGGTATTTTATCTTCTCTTTATTCTCTATAGTTTTAAACCATGAATGTAACCCAAGAAATTACAGCAAGTATTGAGCAAGCGTGCGCACAGAAACAAAAGTTAAACATACATCAAACATTAAAAATCATTACGGCATACAGAGCTATTTCTAATGAACCTGAATTGATTGATAAAATCATTCATCTGATCAAGATGTATAGTAAACAAGAAGCATTTTCTAGTGTATTGTCTCCTAGACAGAATCAAATATTTACTCTTATCGGATTGGATTTCTCTTCTAGGGAAATTGCAACAATGCTTGACATTAGTGAAGCGACGGTAAGTACGCATCGCAAAAATATCATTAAAAAACTCCAGCTTTCAGGTTCAGGTTCTCTACAGAAAACCGCCTACCAATACCTCCACAAAAACAAGGATTGTTAAATACCTACAATAGGGTATGTTTTGGAGGGTATGGAAATGCTATTTTAGGCAGTAAAATAAAATGCCATCATGGAAATAGAAGTATCTATCCGGATTAAGGTTACATCAATTTTCATAAAGATTAACGTTTCTGTCTCTATTACGAAAGAAGCTGTCTAAAAAATACTTTTAGTTTGTCAATCTGAGCCATTCGATAAGCTCAGGAAAAGCGCTGTCAAAGTTTTATTTTTTGAATATCAATAGCCCTTCGACAGGCTCAGGGTGACAATTCGTTTGTTTTGATACTTTTTAAGCATTCTATTTATGTGTGCCTTATTGACTTTACAAAACAGTGTTTCATTAGTAAATAATCTTCTTGAGCTTCCCCCGAGGCATTCAATGGAATATAATTTTTCAATTTACGAAGCAAGCTTCAAGGTATTAGATTAGATCCCGCCGAAAAGCGGGATTAGTTCAACTAGCTATTTTTAATTCGTTGTTTCACAACGCTGTAAAAGTAGCGTTTCACTAATAAATACTAAGTAAAGGGTATACTATAGCCTTTAATCTATCCATAGTTTTGGAGTATAAAATTTATATACCCATGAAATTAAGATACGTAATCATACTATTTGTTATCTCTTTATTTACTTCTTGTGAGGATGATTGTTTTTTAGGAATCATAGGCCCTTGTGATGAGCCTAATGATATTACCTCAGACAACCCAAATTCTGATGCTATTATTTATGCAGAATTCACTAATGATGGAACTCTTCAGAATCTTGAATTAGACGAATCATTAACTTCTGGTCCAATACAAATAGAAAATGAAGTCACTTTTACAATCGATGGTTCTAGATTTAATTTTGAATTTTCTGGTGTAACTTTTATTCAAGGAGAAACTGTCTTTGAAATAGACAACATCATAAGTCAAAGGTTTGATGAAAACGAGTGGCAACAAGACAGTGAGAATTTTTTAGATTTTGAACCTTCAAAAAGTTTAGACATTGTCCTTGTGCTTGATGTAAGTTCATCTTTAGGTCAGAATCTACAAGATATTAAAGTTAGTGCTATAAGCGTTTTAAGTCAAATATTCAATAATAACACCAATGCAAAAGTCGCTATTGTAAAATTTTCTAGAGGTCATATCGCTACGCAACTATCTTCAAATCAATTTGAATTACAACAATTTATTTCGCAAAACACAGAATATAACGACCAAGAATTAGGAGGTGGCATATATACCTTAGAAAACCAAAACGAAACAGCACTATACGAAGCAATGCTTGCGGGTATAAGCATTTTGCAAAATTCTAACTCAAGAGGACAAGGACTTATAACATTTACTGACGGGGCAAATAACTTTCAATTCGACCCTCAAAATAGTGATAGATCTATAGTAATTGATGCTCTTAATTCATCAGAAATCAGAAGCTATACAGTAGGTTTTGTTGGTAATGCAGATGAAGTAAATGACCAAGCTTTAATAGAATTAGCAATTAATGGGAATTTCTCAAAACCAACATCTATCAGTGAATTAAACGAAGTCTTTACTGTATTTTCAAATTCTGTGGGAGCGGTTTATGATTTGATATATGATACAAATAATGCTCCTTTTAATGGACCAAAACCTTATCGTTTTTTAGTTGACTTGAGTCAAATCAATTAAAAAGAAGTTATTAGCCATTAAAAAAGCCCCAATTTGGGGCTTTTTTAATAGTATCTAATCTGAAGTCTTATGCTACAAACAAAGGCTTGTCATGCATCATGGCATTTACGTTATCTGCAATGGCTTCTAGTGCTGCATCATCTGTGTGATTCATAATTGCTTCGTCTATGAAGTCAACGATGGTTTTCATATCGCTTTCTTTCAATCCGCGTGTGGTAATCGCTGCCGTACCAATTCGGATACCCGAAGTGACAAACGGTGATTTATCATCAAACGGCACCATGTTTTTATTTACCGTAATATCTGCTTTTCCAAGTGCTTCTTCAGCGGCTTTTCCTGTGATGTCTTTATTACGAAGATCAATCAGCATCATGTGATTATCCGTACCGCCAGAAATAATATCATATCCTTTCGCTACAAATGCTTCGGCCATTACGGCTGCGTTCTTCTTTACTTGTACCATATAGTGCAAGAACTCGTCGGTGAGGGCTTCTCCAAAAGCAATGGCTTTGGCGGCAATGATGTGCTCTAAAGGACCTCCTTGATTCCCTGGGAAGATCCCGCTGTCTAGTAAAGAAGACATCATACGCGCTTTTCCGCTTTTAAGGGTAATACCAAATGGATTTTCAAAATCTTTCCCCATGAGGATCAGTCCGCCTCTTGGGCCTCTAAGGGTTTTATGTGTGGTGGTGGTGACTACGTGACAATGCGGAATCGGATCGGCGATGATGCCTTTGGCGATGAGTCCTGCAGGGTGCGCAATATCTGCGAGTAAGATGGCATTCACGCTGTCTGCTATTTCGCGAAAGCGGGCATAATCTATTTCACGAGAATAGGCACTCGCACCGGCGATGATCATTTTTGGCTTTTCGCGAAACGCGATCTCTTGAATTTTATCATAATTAAGACGTCCAGTTTCTTTCTCTACGCCATAAAAAACAGGATTGTATAGACGTCCTGAAAAGTTCACGGGTGATCCGTGGGTCAGGTGTCCTCCGTGAGATAAATCAAATCCTAAAAACGTATCTCCAGGCTTTAAACATGCATGAAAAACAGCCGTATTTGCCTGAGATCCTGAGTGCGGTTGCACATTGGCATATTCGGCACCAAAAAGCTCTTTAGCACGCTCAATAGCAATCGTTTCTACCACATCTACTACCTGACATCCACCATAATAGCGTTTTCCTGGGTAGCCCTCAGCATATTTATTGGTTAATACAGAACCTGCCGCTTCCATGACTTGGTCACTTACAAAATTCTCGGAAGCAATTAATTCTAGGCCGTCTAACTGACGTTCTTTTTCTTCTTGGATTAAATCAAAAATAGCTGTGTCGCGTTGCATAATATCGTGTATGTTAAAAAGAGTTGTAAAAATAACACAAACTCTTTATTGGGCTACTATAAAATCCTATATTTGGGTAGTATAATTACTAACATCTTATTAAGAACCACATATGCCACTATCTGCAAACGACCCTACGAGAAAAACTTGGCTAAAAACCCCCAAGAACACTGACTTCCCCATTCAAAACATCCCTTTTGGTGTATTCCTTACCCGTGATGATGTGATTACCATTGGTACGCGTATAGGAAACTATGCGATTGATCTAGGGGCCTTACATCAATTAGGCTATTTTGAAGGGATTCCGCTTACGGATGATATCTTTTTACAAGATACCTTGAATGATTTTATAGCAGATGGTCGTAAAACATGGCGATTGGTTCGTAATCGTATTGCTGAACTATTTGAAGAAAATAATCCCGCTTTACGCGAAAATAAGAAACATCGTGAGACCGTTATTTTTGATATGAGTGAGGTCGAGATGCAACTGCCAGTGCAGATTGGCGATTATACAGATTTCTATTCTAGTATCGAGCACGCGACCAATGTAGGAACGATGTTTAGAGGAGAAGAAAATGCATTAATGCCTAACTGGTTACACTTACCTGTAGCGTATCATGGGAGAAGTTCTTCTGTTATTCCTTCAGGAATTCCTGTACACAGACCACAAGGACAAAAATTACCTAATGGAGCGACAGCCCCTATTTTTGGCCCTTCGCGTTTGGTAGATTTTGAATTAGAAATGGCTTTTATCACGACAGCAGCCAATAATCTGGGTGAATCCATCACTACCAAAGATGCTGAAGAAAATATTTTTGGTTTGGTCTTATTTAATGATTGGAGCGCCCGTGATATCCAAAAGTGGGAATATGTACCACTAGGGCCTTTCTTAGCAAAGAATTTTGCCTCGTCTATCTCTCCGTGGATTGTGACATTAGATGCCTTAGAGCCGTTTAGAGTAGAAAGTCCAAAACCTAAAAAAGAGCTCCTTCCCTATTTACAATATGAAGGAAAGAAGAGTTTTGATATCCATCTAGAAGTTGCGTTACAGCCAGAAGGTAAAAAAGAAACCGTCGTCGCCAAATCCAACTTTAAATATATGTATTGGAATATGAGTCAGCAGTTGGCACATCATACCGTCAATGGGTGTCCTGTTAATGCAGGAGATATGATGGGTAGTGGAACGCTTTCGGGCCCTACGCCAGATTCCTACGGATCTATGTTAGAATTGTCTTGGAGAGGTGAACGCCCAGTACGTTTAGACGAAGGCGGAGATCGTAAGTTTATAGAAGATAATGATACGGTGATCATACGTGGTCATTGTAAAACAAAAGATTCTCCTCGTATCGGTTTTGGTGAAGTTTCTACGAAGTTACTTCCTGTCTTCCAACCAAAAACAAAGTAAGGTTTCTAAAAGATAAAATACATACCCAAAACCGTAATGGTGTGGTTGTCCTAATAAAAGCGTAATTTTCGGTACGCTTTTATTAGGACTTTCCGTTTCATAACTATACGTAAGCTACTCCCTGTCTTCCAACCAAAAACGAAGTAAAAATCTAAAAGATAAAATACATACCCAA
>CAYGQJ010000056.1:12799-32083 GCA_964351845.1 uncultured Flavobacteriaceae bacterium
AAAGCGTAGTTTTTTGTACGCTTTTTTAAGGACTTTCCGTTTTAAGGAATCTATCAAGTTACTCGTGTCTGTTCGAGCGCAGTCGAGAACTAAATAAGTTCAATTAAAAACTACACGAAATATACCGTCACAAAAACTGAAGCAAGCTGTGCGGTTATCATAAAATATGACTTCCGTTATTCAAAATACAAAAGCATCATTTTTAAGGATTTTTAGCTTGGCTTATCAAAGTTGCTTTTATTCAACACTACATCTATAATTCAAATACTGTTTTACACGCTTTCGCGAAAGCGTATACTAGATTCATACAGTTCTTACACAGTCATATCGTATGTATTTAAAACACCAAACTAAATACAGAGCCTTCTCCTTCGATGCTTTTTACGATGATTTTTCCTTTATGAAGTAACATAATCTGTTTACACAGACTCAAACCAATCCCGCTACCTGTGGCTTTACTGGTAAAGAAAGGTACAAATACGTTTTCTAAAATATCCTTTGGGATACCAGAACCATTGTCAAATACTCGAATTATAATGTCTCTATTTGTGTTTTGAGAGGCTTCTATTTTTATTTTTGCATTTTCAATCTCTTTACAGGCATCGACTGCGTTTAATAAAAGATTAATTAAGACTTGCTCGATAAGGTGTATGTCTATGTCTAATTCTAATTTTGGAGTGGCTACATGAAACGCTACAGCTATATTTTTTGCTGTAATAGATGGCTCCATCAGAAGTTGAATGTTACTAAACAATTCTGAAACTCGCACTCTCTCAAGATTTAGATGCGTCACTTTATTCAGGCTACGATACGTTTTTGCAAATTGTAAAAGTCCTTCGCTTCGATTTTTAATCGTTTTAACACCTGCATTGAGATCTTCTAAATCTAATTGAGATTTTTCAGGTTTTTCAAGGGCCATTTGTAAATTTTGATGAAGCGTATCTGCTAACGAAGAAATGGGAGCAATACTATTCATAATTTCATGCGTCATGACACTCAGAAGTTTCTTCCAAGATTCTGATTCATTTTTATTTAATGTATCATCAATATTTTGAATAACGACAAGTTTAAAGGCTTCATCTTCTACTTGGAAAACCGTATCCGAAATTAAAATCTTTAAACTCTCATTACGCAACGCAATTGAGATAGAATCGGGCTCTCTATGATACGTTTCAAAAATGGTCGTAAATAATTCGGGCCTTCTACTTTCAACAAACCGAATATTCTTAAAAGAGGGTACATCTAAAATTTCACCAAAGGAATCATTGCTCCACAGCACATCTCCTGTCTCGATATTATACGCAATAATACCTATATCCACCATTTCTAAAATCTTCTGAAGATATACGTATTGCGCTTGGTTTTTGGTGTTTATTTCTTTTATGGTTCTATTGATTTCGTTGAACCCTGTATACAAAAACCGAATATCTTTAGGGCCTCGATCTTCTGGAAACCAACGTGAAAAATCACGATACTTAACGGCTTCAAAAAAATCATCCATCGCTACAAAACGTCTTTTTATAAAGCTATAGGTGTTTATAAGTACATATACTAATACGCTACTGATCATAACAGTATACGTATTGTTATCTATTTCTAATGTATAAAGTATCCCTTGAATCAAACCAATAATTAGTACAATTCTAAAAAAGAGCTTAAGGATGTAGCCTCTATAGTTCATACTTTTCTAATCGTCTATAAAGTGCTGCTCTCGTAATTCCTAATTCTTTTGCTGATTTTGAAACATTCCCTTTATGTTTTTCTAATACGGTAAGGATGGCATTTTTTTCGATATCATCAAGATTTAGACTTGCGGTCTCAATCGTCTTTTTTGTAACAGATCGTTCAATCGATGAGAAAACGAGGTCTTCAGGTTTTAAAACAGACCCATCGGTCATAATGACGGCACGTTCTAATACATATTGAAGTTCTCTTACATTCCCTGGGAAATCATGTTTCTTTAATTTAGAAATAAAGCCCGTTTCAAATGTAAATGTATTTTTAGTATACTTTTCGGCGTATAATGACACAAAATGTCGTGACAGTTCTGTAATATCAGTACCCCGATCTCGCAACGGAGGAACCACGATATCGACCGTATTTATTCTATAGATTAAATCTTTGCGAAACTTACTTTCGTCTGCTAGTGTTTTTGGTTCAACATTAGTAGCACATATCAATCTAATATCTATATCAACAGAATCATTAGAACCTAAAGGAGTGATTTGTCTATTCTGCAAAGCTGTGAGTAATCGTACTTGTTGACCTAGGGTAATATTCCCTATTTCATCAAGAAAAAGCGTACCTCCATTTGCTGCTTCAAAGCGTCCTATTCTATCTTCTCTAGCGTCTGTAAATGCTCCTTTTTTATAACCGAACAATTCACTTTCAAAAAGTGTAGACGTCAACGCACCAACATCTACTTTAACAAAGGGCTTGTTTTTTCGATGAGAACTATCATGAAGGGCTCTAGCTATTAAGTCTTTTCCCGTACCATTCTCTCCAAGAATTAAAACATTTGCATCGGTAGGGGCTACTTTTTTAAGCTTCATAAAGACATCCTGCATGGCCTCACTTTCTCCAATTATTTCAACACTTAACGCATTTAGAGGCTTAGGTCTATTACCATTAGATTTCTTTTTACTTAAAATCGTAGTAATCGTCTCTATAATTTTATCGTTTTTCCAGGGTTTCATCAAAAAATCTGATGCCCCTTCTTTAAGTCCACGAATAGCCAAATCTATATCTGCATACGCAGTCATGAGAATCACAGAGGTCTCTGGGTTTTGTTTTTTAATTTTATTTAACCAAAATATACCTTCATTACCCGTATTGACAAGTCCATTAAAATTCATGTCTAGAATAATGACATCATAGTCGGCTTTTTCTATTTGAGATGTGATGTTACTTGGATTCTTTTCTGTAACAATGCTTTTAACTAATGGCTTAAGAAGGAGCCGTAAGGCTGTAAGCACATCTGCATCATCGTCTATAGCTAATATTGAAGCGTTTTTTAATACCATCACTACAATATTACGATTTTATATCAGCTTGAAAAAACAAAATATGAAAGGACTAAAAAAGTGTACACTTTCGGACATAAAGTGTATCAAAAACGGACACTTTTATTTTTACAAAAATACATAAATGACTACAAAACATGACTTTATAGTTTTGGCATCATATTCCCTAAATATAAAGTGCAACCAAAAAAACGAAAATGGACGTACCCATTCAAAAGAAAAAATTCTCAAAACAAAAACTCCTTACTATCGGAGGCATTATAGCAATCATTGTATTAATAGTGTATGTTATTTTTCAAACTTCTGGAGGTTCAAAACTCAATGTAGAAAAGGAGCGTATTTCTATTAGTACCATATCAAAAGATGTATTTCAAGAAAACATTCCTGTAAATGGTATTGTATTACCTATTACAACGATTTATTTAGATGCATTAGAAGGCGGACGTGTAGAAGAAAAATTTGTAGAAGATGGTGCTATGCTTAAAAAAGGAGAACCTATTTTAAGATTATCAAATACAGATTTAGAATTAAGTCTTATCAATCAAGAAACTTCAGTATATAATCTATTGACGCAAATGCAAATTTCTCAAAATGCAGCGCGTCAAAACACGATTAACAGACAAAATCAATTTACCGATGTAGAAAATAATCTTGTTGAAGCAAAGCGTGTTTATGATCTTAATAAACGTTTGTATGATAAAGGTGCGATTGGTCGCCAAGATTATGAATCTTCTGAAAATAATTTTGATTACCAAAAAGAACGAATGAAACTAGCAAAGCAAGTGCTATCTGAAGATTCGATCTCTTCTAAACTTGAAATCAATCAAGCTAGAGACTCATATGCAAGAACACAAAGCGCCTTAGAATTAATGCGTAAGAAGGTAGGAGATCTGGTAGTACGTGCTCCAATAGACGGTCAGTTAACTTCTCTAGACGCAGAGATTGGACAGTCTATAAATAAGGGAACACGATTGGGCCAAGTAGATGTTACTACGGGATATAAAGTGAGAGTAGATATTGATGAGCATTATATCTCAAGAATATATACTGGACAAACGGGAACATTTACACTCAATGGAAAATTATATACCCTCACAATAAAAAAAGTATTCACACAAGTAACCAATGGACGTTTTCAAGTAGATATGACGTTTGAAAATGAGGTTCCAGAAGGTATACGAAGAGGGCAAAACCTACAGATTAGAGTCGCTCTAAGTGCAGAAAAACAAGCGGTACTTGTACCGAAAGGAGGTTTCTTCCAAAAAACAGGTGGGAATTGGATTTTTAAAGTGAGTGAAAATGGAGATAGTGCTTACAAAATTAATATACGATTAGGGAGTCAAAATACGGAGTATTATGAAGTTGTAGAAGGGTTAAACCCTGGAGACAAGGTAATCACATCTAGTTATGATTCCTATGGAGATATCGATGAATTGATTTTGAAGTGATGAACAAATACGATCATATAGAAATAATACTAGAAAATAGAAAACAACAATAGCGAATAAAACTAAATACAATGATACATATTACAGATTTAGAAAAATTTTATAAAACAGAGGAGGTGCAAACCATTGCTTTAAACAAATTATCTTTTGAAGTTAAAGAAGGAGAATTTGTAGCCATCATGGGGCCTTCTGGCTGCGGTAAATCTACATTATTAAATATCATAGGTTTATTAGACGATCCAGATGGAGGTAGCTTTAAATTTAATAGTGAAGAAGTTGCAGGTTATAATGAGCGAAAACGTTCGGAATTGAGAAAACATAACATAGGTTTTGTTTTTCAGAGCTTTAATCTAATAGATGAGTTAACCGTTTTTGAAAATGTTGAACTCCCTTTGATTTACACTGGTGTGAAACCTGCCGAGCGTAAAAAACGTGTGGAAGCAGTTTTAGAAAAAATGCAAATTATGCATCGTCGTAATCACTTCCCGCAGCAATTATCTGGTGGACAGCAGCAGCGTGTTGCCGTAGCAAGAGCCGTTGTCAATAATCCAAAATTAATTTTGGCCGACGAGCCAACAGGAAACTTAGATAGTACCAATGGCAATGAAGTCATGGATTTATTGATAGATCTTAATGAAGCTGGTACAACCATCATCATGGTAACGCATAGTGAACATGACGCAAAATATAGCCATAGGATCATCAGAATGTTAGATGGGCAAAAAGTCACTGAAAATATTCTAACATAATCATCAATCAATCAATCGATCAATCTATAGTACAGTAGTATTCATTTCAGTGTAGAACTCATCAATTTATACGTAAATAGAAATGTTTCAAGGAGTAAAAACGAACAGTAATTCTTTTCAATCATGCTTAAAAATTATTTCAAAATAGCGCTTAGAAACCTCTTAAAGAATAAGGGTTTCTCATTTATCAACATTTTTGGATTGAGCATAGGTATAGCCGCCTGTATTTTAATTTCAATTTATATTTTTCACGAAAGTAATTATGATAAACACGTTACTAATTCTGAAAATATCTATAGACTGAATCGGGATTATATCGACGGAGAACGTGTTGATACAGGGATACATTTTTCAGCCAATACAGCACCTACACTTGTCACAGATTTTGAAGAAGTAGAAAATGCAGGAAGACTCATGTCTAATGGGTTATTTTGGGGAGCAGGAAGTAATGAAATACGTTTTGACGGAGAAGACACCCAATACTATGAGGAAAATTTCACCTATGCAGATCAAGCTATCATTGATATTATGGATGTCAAAATGGTGTATGGAGAACGTAAAACAGCTCTTTCAAAACCAAATACGATTGTTATTTCTGAAGCTACAGCAGAAAAGTATTTTAAAAATCAAAACCCTATTGGGCGTAGTATGTATTTGAATGGTAACAATGAAAGACCATTTAAAATTACTGGTGTCATGGAGGATTTTAAAAGTAATTCACACTTAGATTTTAACTTCTTTATAACATTAAAAGATGTCGAGTTTGGAGAAGGAGAACAAACACGATGGTTTCAAAACAATTATTTTACGTATGTGATGCTGAAATCAGGGGTAGATATTCCTGCTTTTGAAACTAAAATGAATAACATATTGATGGAAAAGTATATAAAACCATCGTATAAATTGGCTGGATTTGCTGGATGGGAAAACGCAGAGGAAAAAGAGATCACAAACTTACAACCTTTAACAGCCATTAATCTCTATTCTACCCATGTAGATTATGAATCAAATTCTCGAAATGATATAAAGATTATTTGGATTTTTGGTATCGTAGCATTATTCATTCTCATAATTGCCAGTATTAACTTTGTCAACCTTTCCACTGCAAAATCTGCTAATCGCGCAAAAGAAGTAGGATTAAGGAAAGTTGTTGGTTCTTCGCGTTCACAGCTTATTAGCCAGTTTTTGGTAGAATCTATAGTAATCGCGTTAATTGCTTTTATTATAGGCATACTCTTATCGGCACTATTAATGCCTATTTTCAGAACAATGTCTGGTATAGATCTCGTTATGCCATGGTCAAGTGTTGGTTTTATACCTATTGTCTTAGCTGTATCCATCATTGTTGGTATTCTTGCCGGTTTATACCCTTCTCTTTATCTCTCAAGTTTCAATCCTATACATGTTCTTAAAGGGAAACTTAGTTCAAAAAGTAAATCAGGTGGCTTGAGAAGTAGCTTGGTGGTATTTCAATTTACAGTATCCATTATTTTAATAGTTGGAACGCTCATTGTCAACCAACAGATGAATCACATATTAACTTCAAAAATTGGTTTTGAAAAAGATCAGGTCATTCAAATCTATAGTACTAATGCCTTAAACAAACAGGTAGAAACATTTAAAGAAGAGCTTAAAAAGTTGCCAGGAATTAACAATGTTAGTATTAGTGATTATCTACCAATTAATGGGACAAAACGAAACGGAAATAGTTTTGTAAATGAAGGAAGAGATGGTTTAGATGAAACGGTTCCGGGACAGGCTTGGGTGATTGATGAAGACTATATTGAAACCATGGGCATGACCTTAGTGAATGGCCGTAATTTCATTAAAGGTAGAGCCTCAGATGAACAAGCCGTTATCATGAACCAAGCAATGGTAAAAGCATTAAGATTAGAAGATCCTATAGGAAAGCGAGTGTCAAGATATGGGCAGCTTTGGGAAATTATTGGGGTGGTAGAAGATTTCAATTTTGACACCATGAAAACTACCGTGAGACCCCTTTGTTTTTTTAGCGGTATAAGTCCTTCAATCACTTCCGTTAAAATTAATACGAGTGATGTTTCTGCAGTCTTAGCATCTATGGAAAACAAATGGGCAGCATTTGTTCCCAACATGGCCTTTCGTTATGAGTTTATGGACGCTTCCTTTGCAAAAATGTATGATAACGTTAGTAGAATAAAAATCATATTTACGGCCTTTGCCATCTTAGCCATATTAGTTGCTTGCTTAGGCTTACTGGCTTTATCTGCTTATATGGTGGAGCAACGCAATAAAGAAATGAGCGTGAGAAAAGTTTTAGGCGCTTCCATACAAACCATTTTTAAGCTATTAACTAGCAAATTTTTAGGCTTAGTCTTGGTGGCATTAGTTATCGCTATTCCCATAGCTTATTATTTAATGAATACATGGTTACAAGATTACGAATACAGAATCGAAATGTCTTGGACGGTATTTCTATATGCTGGAATGATGGTTTTAATTATTGCACTAGCAACTATTAGCTATCATGCTATGAAATCAGCTTTAGTCAGCCCCGCAAAGGTATTACGATCAGAATAAATCATCAATCAATATATAGGTCTAGCAAACAATCAAAAAACGAACAGTAATTCTCATAAATCATGCTTCATAACTATTTCAAAATAGCACTCCGTAATCTTTGGAAAAATAAAGTATTTACATTCTTAAATATTTTAGGACTTAGTGTTGCCTTCTGTGTCGCCACTTTACTATCCATCGCTTCTTTAAACAATTTAGCGGAAGATCAATTTCATGTAAATAAAGAGAATCTTTATCAAGTATATGCTACTGAGCAAACGTCTAAAGGTCCTGAAGAAGTATCTTCTAGATCAACACCATTTGCACCTACATTAAAAGAGGAAGTACCTGGAATAAAGAAAATCACACGACATTTAGAAGAAAATGTAGTCGTTTCCTATGAAGACAAAGAGCTACAACTTGATGTAAGCTATGTAGATCCAGACTTTTTTGAGATGTTTTCTTTCCCCGTACTAAAAGGAGAAAACACATCGCCTCTATCACAAAAATCATCTGTTGCTTTAACGCAAGAAACAGCAAAACTCTTATTTGGAAATGAAGATGTTATTGGAAAAACAATTTTACTCCAAGGACAAGATGCAAAAGAACCCTTTATTATAAGTGCTATTCTAAAAGATATTCCCAAAGAAAGCTCAATGGGATTTGATCTGTTAGTTGCTTATGAGAATAACGCATATTACAAACAAACATTAGACGATTGGAGTAGCAGATTCCATAGTGTATACCTACAACTAGACGAAGGAGTTACAACACAACAATTTGAAGAAGGTACAAGAGCATTTGTAGCACAACACTATCGAGAAAATATAGAAAATGCTATCCGAGATGGTGTTCAAAAAGATGCAAATGGGCAATATTATCAATTACGCTTATTTCCATACGTAGATTCGGTATTTACAAAGTTTAAAGGAGGAATTGCAAAAACTTCTCGAATAATGCCCTATCTGATTTTATGCATTGCAATACTCATCCTATTTATTGCCAGTGTCAACTTTATAAACATGAATGTAGCTAAAGGAGGACAACGCTTACGCGAAATTGGAATGCGAAAAACACTAGGCGCAACAAAATCCCAACTATTCATTCAGCTTTGGGTAGAAAGTCTTTTTGTCTTTTCAATTTCTATCATTCTTGGATTGTTATTAGGCTATGGACTTCTCAATGATTTTCAAACGTTATTTAGAACTAGCGGAACATTTGGAACCTTACTAACCCTAGAAATTCTGAGCCTATTTGTTGCTGCAATTATCCTTATAACGATTATCGCTGGGGGCTACCCTGCCCTACTCCTTAGCAAATTAGGGACACTTAAAGCCTTAAAAGGAAAAATGGAAGCAAGAGATGGCAACCGTCTCAGAAATACATTAATCGTCATACAATTCAGTATTGCCATTTTACTCATCAGTGGTACACTCGTATTAAATAAACAAATTGATTTCTTACGACATAAAGACTTAGGATTTGATAAAAGCAATGTCATCTCTATTCCGTTAAATGGTAGTTTAGATAGTCATACCGCACTAAGCAGGTTACGTAATGAATTACAAAGCGAACCAGAAATTTTAAGTGTTACCGCAGCAGATAATAATTTAGGATCTGGAAAAGACGGTAGTGGATATATGAGTATCTCTGGGTTTGATTATGAAGGAAGAAGTATAAAAACACATAACCTCACGGTAGACTATGACTATATAGAAACCTTACACCTAGAACTAGTTACTGGTAGAAGCTTTGATAGACAATATGCCACAGATAGCCTTGCCATGGTGATCAATGAAACGATGGCTAGAGAATATGGCAAAGAAAACCCCTTAGATATTGTTGTTTCATTTAACGATAGCATTAGATACAAGGTCATTGGTGTTGTAAAAGATTATAATTTCCAAGGACTAAAAAAAGAAGTTGAACCGCTTACCTTCTACTTAGATCCCAACGTAGATTATTATTACGCTTTCGCGAAAATAAACCCTGAAAATGCAGTTGCGGCATATGATAAAATTGAAAAAGCTTGGAATAAAATAGAACCAGATGCTACGTTCTTAGGCTCATTTTTAGATGAAAATATAGATAGAACATTACGCCGAGAAAAAGTACTCACTAAAATAATTACTAGTGGTTCCATAGTCGCTATCATATTAAGTTGCATTGGGCTATTCGCAATTTCAATGATTGTAGTCAATCAACGAACAAAAGAAATTGGCGTCCGAAAAATTGTAGGCGCTAGTGTTTTTAGTTTGGTAAATCTATTAGTAATTGATTTTCTAAAACTCGTCATTTTAGCATTTATAGTCGCCACCCCTATAGCTTGGTGGATGAGTTCGAAATGGCTCGAAGAGTATTCGTACAAAATAACACTTAATCTAGGCGTATTTACAATAGCTGGAATAATAGCCATCGTCATTGCCCTACTTACCATAGGGTATAAAACAATCCATGCAGCATTACAAAACCCAGTAAAATCATTAAGAACAGAATAATACTGTACAATTATGTTCAAGCACAATCTTAAAATAGCGTTTAGAAATTTTAAAAATCACAAAAGTAGTTTTGTTATTAATATCATTGGGCTCTCAGCTGGAATAGCCTGCGTATTATTTATCTCTTTGTGGGTAAGTGATGAAATGAGGGTAGACAAATTTCATGAAAAGGAAGCACAGTTATATCAGGTATTGTCCAATATGACCCTCAATGATGAAACAAAGACCCTTGTAGATAGCCCATTTCTATTAGCAGATGCCATAACCGAAGAATTTCCTGAAGTAGAAGCAGCCACAGCAATCAATGCCGATTTTGCAACTCCAGAAGGTGTTTTTACTCACGGAGATAATAATCAAACAGCTAAAGGATTGTTTGCCTTACCTAACTTTTTTGAGGTATTTTCTTTTGATGTATTAGCAGGTGATCAAAATCAAGTACTACAAAACAAGTATAATCTAGTAATCTCAGAAGAGTTAGCTAAAAGATTATTTAAAACCAAAGAAAACGCCATTGGCAAAATAGTAAATTGGAATTATAAATGGACAGACGGAAACGGAGAGGAAACATTAGTTGTTTCTGGAGTTTTTAAAACACCACCTGTTCATTCTACAATGAAGTTTGATTACGTAGTCCATTCTGAATTATTAATCGATTCAGATAGATGGGCTGGAGATTGGAGCGGACATTATGCAAAATCCTTTTTAGTATTAAAAGAAGACACTAATATTTCTAATTTCAATCAAAAAATTGCCAACTATTTAAATACCAAAAGAGATGGCAAATTCAAATTTACATCTTTTACTCAGAAATTTTCCGATAGATATCTCAAGCTACCATATGAAAATGGTGTTCAAGTAGGTGGACGTATTGTTTATGTCAGATTATTTATCAGTATAGCTCTTATTACGTTACTAATAGCCTGCATCAACTTTATTAATCTTTCTACGGCACAAGCTAGTAGAAAAATGAAAGCAGTAGGCGTTAAAAAAACACTTGGAGCCAGTCGCAGATCATTAATTTATCAATATTTGAGTGAAGCGCTCATCCTAGTAATTTTGTCAACAGGAGTGGCTATATTTTTGGTCTTTTTATTTCTTCCAAAATTTAACGCAATCACCGATAAAAACATCCTCTTAAATTTTGGAAATCATCAACTATTACTAATTACACTCATTATCATTGTGACGGGTTTTTTAGCTGGAAGTTACCCAGCTTTTAGGCTTTCTTCCTTTAAGCCTGTAGCGACTTTAAAAGGAGAAGCGCCAAAAACAGCTTGGGAATTCTTCCTAAGAAAAGGACTCGTCGTCTTTCAATTTACCATTTCAATTGTATTTATTATCAGCATTTTGGTAGTAAATAAGCAAGTAAAATATATGCAAACCAAAAACCTAGGTTACAATAAAGAACATGTAATTCAATTTGAAATAGGAAGTAACATTGAAAACCCTGAAACACTACTTAATGAACTAAAAAATATTACCACAGTTCAAAATGTAGGATTTACAAATGGAGAATTTTTAGAAGGAACAGATAACAATGGTGGATGGATTTGGCCTGGAAAAGACTCTGAAGACTATAGATCTTTTCAAGCACCTAGAATGGGTTATGGTGCTATTGAAACGCTAGGAATGAACATGATTGCTGGTCGTTCATTCTCAAAAGAATTTAATGATAACTATGATAAAATTATACTCAATGAATCTGCATTAAAATTAATGAACCTAGAAAACCCAATTGGTCAGATGCTAAAAAAAGGAAATGCACAACAAGAAATCATTGGTATCGTTGAAGACTTCCAATATGGTTCATTACATAAAAAAATAGAACCTCTCGTTATAAGATTTAGACCTTACGGAAACAATATTTTGGTTAAAATTGAACCCGGTACAGAACGAGAAACGCTTTCGGAAATGGAATCTATTTTCACAAAATTTAACCCTGGATATCCCTTTGACTATTCCTTTATGGATAGTAATTATAACAAATTATATGCTGCAGAAATTAAAGTAGCAGACCTTTCAGACTTCTTTGCAGCACTAGCTATTATTATTTCTAGTTTAGGACTTTTTGGACTAGCAACATTTACGGCAGAACGAAGAGCTAAGGAAATCGGGATTCGAAAAATATTAGGATCGAGTGTATTGGGAATTGTAAAAATGCTATCAAGTGAATTTGCAAAAATGGTTGGTTTTGCTGCTTTAATTGCATTTCCAATTGGATATTGGTTGTGTACCAAGTGGCTAGAAAATTTTGGGTATGCTATTGAATTAAAATGGTGGTTTTTTGGTTTAGCAGGTTGTATCACTATGCTTGTTGCCATGATAACAGTAGGATTCCAATGTTATAGAGCAGCTACCGCTAATCCTATACAGGCTATTAAAACAGAATAAATAGCAATCAAAATCAAACAATCATGATTAAAAATTATTTCAAAATAGCGTGGCGAAACATCATGAAAAACAAGGTGTTTTCACTTATCAATGTAATAGGACTTACTATTGGCTTAAGTGCTTCTTTTGTCATTGGTTTAATGATTTATTATGAATATACGTTTGATGATTTTCATGAGAATGGTGATCGTATATATAGAGTAGTCACAGATTTTAAAGCGCCTGAAGGTGAGTTTTATAATTCAGGGATTACCCTAGCATTAAAAGATGTTATAAAAGAAAATTCAAACTTTGAAGCTATCAGTGAGTTCTATAGAGAACGCCCTATGAAGGTTGAAAATAGCGCTAGCAATCTTGAGTTTAAATTACCAAAGTTTGCCATTTTTACTGATCAGGATTATTTTAAAGTTTTTGACTATACGTTTATTGCAGGCAATAACATAAATACCCTAAGTAATCCCAATGAAGTTATACTAACAAAAGAACGTGCTTTAAAATATTTCCCTAATACAGAAATTTCAGAAATTGTTGGAAAGACATTAGTCTATAATGATTCTATTCATACAACTGTTAAAGGAATTGTTGCAAATTTTGAGGGTAGAACAGATATTGTTTTTCAAGAATTCATATCGCATCCAACACTACTTCAAACAAGGATACGAGAGAATATCATTAGAAAGAATTGGAATAATACAAACTCTAGTTCTCAATTATTTGTAAAACTAACTCCTAATGCTGATATCACAGCTATTGAAAAAAGGTTTAAGGAACTAGCTATTGAACATGCTGATGAAGAAGATAAAAAGTATGGTCAAGAACGAATTTTCCGACTACAACCCTTACGTGATATCCATTTTAATGAAAACTATGGTATCTATGATTGGTCAAGTGGTCAAGCTAGTACATCCTTATTAAAGAACTTAGTCCTTGTAGCCCTATTCTTATTACTATTAGGATGTATTAATTTTATTAATCTTAATACGGCGCAAGCGACACAACGTGCCAAAGAAATAGGAATTCGAAAGACCTTAGGGAGTTCAAGAAAACAACTCATAAGTCAGTTTATGGGAGAAACATTTTTATTGGTTGTAATAGCCGCTCTCCTATCCCTATTCCTATCAAGATGGCTCATGAATGTCTTCTCAGATTTTGTTCCAAAAGACTTAAGCTTTGAATTATTTAAAGCACCTATTGTTGTCATTAGTCTCATCGTTCTTTTAGTTATTGTAACATTCTTATCTGGATTCTATCCTGCAATGGTTCTTTCAAAATTTAATACCGTATCTGTATTAAAAAATCACCTAGCAGTAGGAGAAAAGAAAGTAAAGCTTAGAAAGTTCCTAACAGTATTCCAGTTTACAATTGCACAGGTCTTTATTATTGCGACACTTTTAGTGGGGGAACAAATTAATTACTTGTTGAGTAAAGATATGGGCTTTAAAAGTGATGCTGTCATCTCTACTTTCAGACCCATTGGAGAAAATGGACTTGATAAAATGGAATTATTTGCTGAAAAACTAAAGGCTATTCCAGAAATAAATAAAATTAGTCTTGGGAATCATACTCCTGCCTCTTTCAGTACGAATACCACTACCATGACAAGAATAGATAATGGTAAAGAGGTATATGGTGATATACAATTGCTACATGGTGATACCAAATATTTAGAACTCTTTGAGATTGATTTATTAGCTGGTAGAACAAGACTTAATGATACGATCAAAGAACTGGTAATTAATGATACTGCTCGTAAATTCTACGGATTTAGTACACCGGAAGAGGCGGTAGGACAAACCTTGGTATATGAAGATGAAGCACTTCCCATTGTAGGGGTTATGGAAGATTTCCATCAACGCTCATTAAAAACAGAAATAAAACCTATGAGCTTTTTAGGTGATTTTTATAGAGGAAATTGGACCTATTTTACACAAGCACATATCGCCTTAAAAAATGAATCTTCAGAAAATTTAGAAAATACAATTGCAAAAGTAGAAAATGAGTATAACGCTATTTTCCCTGGGGAAGATTTTAGAGTACTGTTTTTAGATGAAACTATAGAAAGGTTTTACAAGAGAGAGCAAAAGATCTCTAAGCTATTGAATTGGGCAACAGGTTTATCTATTTTAATTAGCTGCTTAGGACTTTTAGGCTTGGTGATTTATACTACAAATAGACGTGTAAAAGAAATTGGAGTTCGCAAAGTTTTAGGAGCATCACTGTTACAGATCAATACACTTTTATGTAAAGAGTTTCTCATCTTAGTCACTATTGCTTTTGTTGTAGCTTCTCCCCTAGCTTGGTATGGTATTCATAATTGGCTTCAAGATTTTGCGTATAAAACCTCTATTAGTTTTTGGGTATTCTTAGTAAGTGGCTTAGCAATGATTTTATTTGCGCTACTTATAATAAGTATCAAAACACTACAGGCTGCTAATGCAAACCCTGTGAAGTCATTAAGATCAGAATAAGTAATAATCAATCAGAAATCGAACCGTTATGCTTAAAAATTATTTTAAAATAGCCTGGAGAAACATCATGAAAAACAAGGTGTTTTCTCTTATCAATATCATAGGACTTACTATTGGGTTAAGTGCATCGTTTGTCATTGGTTTAATGATTTATTACGACTATACATTTGATGATTTCCATAAAGATGGTGATCGAACGTATCGCATAGTTACTGAATTTACAGACCCAGAAGGAAAAAATTATAATTCAGGCATCACACTGGCATTAAAAGGTGCCATTGAAGATAATTCAAATTTTGAAACTGTAAGCGAATTTTACATCGAAAGGCCATCAAAAGCAGTTAACAAACAAAACGACATTACTCTAAAATGGCCAGAATTTGTGATTTTCGCTGACCAAAATTATTTAGATATTTTTCAATATAACTTTTTGGCAGGCAATAAAACCGAAGCACTAAAAAATCCCAACCAAGTTGTATTGACACAGAAGCGAGCTGCAGAATATTTCCCAAAGCTTTTACCATCTGAAATTGTAGGTAAAACATTAGTTTATAATGATTCTATAAATGTAAGGGTCACTGGCGTAGTAGAAAATTATAAACAACGTACGGATATCATTTTTAAAGAATTTGTATCACATGCAACCTTACTTCAAACCAGCAAAAAAAGAGATATTACTAAGCGCTATTGGTTTAATACAAACATTAATTCGCAATTGTATGTAAAGTTTAAAGAAAATGCAGATGTAGCAGGTGTACAAAAACTTTTGGACGATTTGGCGTTAGAACATACGGACGAAGATGATATTAAATATGGCCAATCGCGCAAATTCAAGTTACAAGCACTTAACGATATTCATTTTAATGAAGATTACGGTACGTACGATCGGGAAAAAGCACAAGCCAGCAAACCGCTATTAAGAAATTTGGCGCTTGTTGCACTCTTTTTATTAGTATTGGGTTGTATTAATTTTATTAATCTAAATACGGCACAAGCCTCACAACGCGCCAAAGAAATTGGTATAAGAAAAACCTTGGGTAGCAGTAGAAAACAGCTTATTGGGCAGTTTATGGGCGAAGCTTTTATTTTAGTATTAATCTCGGCAACGTTGTCCTTGTTGCTTTCAAAATGGTTAATCAATGTGTTTTCAGATTTTGTGCCAGATGGTTTAAGTTACCAACTTTTTAAATCGCCAATACTAATTTTTGGCGTGATTGTTTTACTTGTATTGGTTACTTTTTTATCTGGGTTTTATCCTGCTTTGGTACTTTCAAAATACAACCCGGTTTCTGTGATGAAAAATCAAATTTCTTCGGCCGAGCATAAAGTAGGTTTACGTAAGTTTTTAACCGTATTTCAGTTTACTATTGCACAAATATTTATAATCGGCACACTACTCGTTGGTAAGCAAATTAACTTTTTACTGAGTAAAGATATGGGCTTTAAAACCGATGCTATCGTATCTGTTTTTAGTCCAAGATCTGAACCTGAACTTGCTAAGAAAACTTTGTATGCTCAGAAGTTAAAAGCTATTCCAGAAATAAGCAAATTAAGCCTTGGCGGTTACGCACCAGCTTCAAATTCTATTTTTTCAACAAATACCACGTTTACAAATGGCGAGAAGCAAGTTAAATCTGAGTTGCAATTTATAAATGGCGACACTAAATATTTAGACCTTTTTTCTATAAAATTATTAGCAGGACGTACTTATAGAAACGACACAATAAACGAGTTGGTAGTTAATGAAACATACAGCAAAATTTTAGGATTTAGTAATCCTGAAGATGCCATAGGGAAAATTATTTCGCTTCACGATAGAGATGTACCAATTGTTGGTGTAATGGCAGATTTCCATCAACGTTCATTAAAATCAAAAATAAAACCAATGGCATTGCAAGGTGATTGGTACCGAAAATATTTTTCCCAGTATCAGGCGGTACACATTGCCTTTAATAACACATCACCAGAGCAGTTAAAAGGTACTTTAGAAAAAATTCAGAATACTTATAATTCTGTATACACAGAAACTGATGATTATCGTGTTGAATTTATGGACGAGACCATTGCCAAGTTTTACAATCGCGAACAAAAAATTTCAAAGCTCTTAAATTGGTCTACAGGATTATCAATTTTAATCAGTTGTTTAGGCTTATTAGGTCTTGTGATTTATACCACAAATCGACGTGTTAAAGAAATTGGCGTGCGTAAAGTCTTAGGCGCTACATTACTGCAAATAAATACACTGTTGTGTAAAGAGTTTTTAATACTCGTTGCTATTGCTATTATTATTGCATCACCAATTGCTTGGTACGGAATTAATGATTGGCTTCAAGATTTTGCCTACAAAACAAGCATTAGTTTTTGGGTGTTTTTAGTAAGTGGTTGTGCTATGATTTTATTTGCATTAATAGTGATTAGTGCAAAAACGCTTCAGGCTGCAAATGCGAATCCTGTAAATTCTTTACGGGCAGAATAAAATATTCAATTATTCAAACTTTTAAAGTGTCCGATTACGTACAAGAAGTGTACTAAAATCGGACATCTTTAGTTTTAAAAATATAATTAAAACATTGACAATTAATAAGTTATATGTTTGGCATCATCTTGACTATATAATTGGTAACAAATAAAAAAAATACTAAAATCAATCAAAAATGAAAAAAATCATCTTACTATTCGGATTAGTAGCAATTATGGGTAATGCTTACTCTCAAGTACCAGAAAATCTAACAGATGAAGAGAAAATCTATGGATTATCTAAAGTGTGGAAAGAAGTAGATAAGAACTTTGTTTTCTTTGACCAAGTACCGTCATTGGATTGGGACAAAACATACCAAGCGTATATTCCAAAAGTATTAGAAACGAATTCAACATATGATTACTACAAAAAACTTCAAGAATTTTGCTCTTTACTCAATGACGGTCATACGAAAGTAGTAGTTCCTTGGCAGTTAAGAGAGGTCAAAGAAGTTGTACCACCAATAAAGACGGAGTTAATTGATAATAAAGTCATCATTACAGCAATACTAAATGATGCCCTCAAAAATCAAGGACTTAAAAAAGGAATGGAGATTATAGAAATCGACGGAATCAATATTCATGAGTATGCATCAACAAGAGTGAAGCCTTACGTTTCTTATTCCACAGAACAAGACATGTATGTTCAAGTGTATGATTATCATTTACTCAAAGGAAATATTGAGAAAAAAGTAGAATTGAAAACGAATACTGGTAAAGTATATTCAATCAGTCGAAAACTAACTAATGTAAAATCTAATACTCCTGCTTTTGAATTTAGAAAGCTCAATGAAGAAATTGGTTACCTTAAAATAAATAGATTTTGGGGAGATAATCTGGATGCTAAATTTGATAGTATTTTCAAAAATATCCAAAGCATGCCAAAACTAATAATTGACGTATCAGAAAACAGGGGAGGAAGCAGCGGTTATGCAAATTATGTATTGAGCCACTTTGTTGATAAGCCGTTTGAGACATCCCGTTGGAAAACACTAATGTATATGCCCGCTTGGGTCTCTTCGGGATTAGTTAGTACTCAATGGCAAGATAATGCAGGGGATATTGTTAAGCCCAAAGAAGAATCAAAAAGGTACACCAAACCAATCGTAGTCTTAATCAGCGAAAAAACGTATTCAGCAGCAGAAGATTTTGTTTCAGCATTTTTGAATACAGAAAGAGGTGTCGTGATTGGAAGACCTACAGCTGGGTCAACCGGAAATCCAATCGGATTCGAATTGCCTGGAGAAGGAGGCGTTCAAATTTGCTCAAAAAGAGATTACCTGTCTAATGGAAAAGAATTTGTTGGCTATGGAATTGCCCCTCAAATAGAAATTAAAAAAGTAATAGACAAGAATCATTTAATAAATAAAGGGTTAGAAATTCTGAAAAAAGAAAACTAAAGCAAACAAAGTAAAAAACGACAATAGCAGCTATGCACCGCTACTGTGTTTGCACTAGACAGTTGTAGCTAATTAACCAAAATCAATCAAAATCTAAAAAATGAAAAATCGTATTCACATCATCTTAATCTTTATGGCAGGGATCTTATTATTAAGCAGCGCTGCAAGTATAGAATCAGACAAAAGAAATTCTAATCTCAAAGTAAAACTTAATGAGGTGGCATCCTATATTCCTGTTCGGGATACAATAAA
>CAYGQJ010000057.1:0-10825 GCA_964351845.1 uncultured Flavobacteriaceae bacterium
TTGAAGCTTCTATTTATGCGAATTAATATATTTATGAAGAGTCTATTGGCTCTTCTTATCTATCTAATAGGTTAGTCTAACACCCCAATCCTGAGACCGATTGCCCCCCGTCAGGACACGTGAGATCACAACTTAGCTCAATGATTTCTAAAAACCCTTGGTTATTTTGAACCACACACCCACAACAATCTCTATTGCCTGGTATAAAACCAAATCCTGCCGTAATTTTCTTTTGTTGTTTTGACGTAAGCGCTTCGGCTCCTTTTAGATGTACTAGTTTTTTCATATCAAATGCTGTTTTTTACACCGTATATCTTTAAAGATATGTAAACCTGTCAATCCTGTCAGTGTAATTATATCCTAAATATACTGACATAAAACGTTAAATACTAGTAATTAACAATTCTACAGCAATATTTTAAACAAAATGGTGTGCTATTTTTTTAAAAACGATAGAAAACCCTTTTTTTAAGTTTCCGTACCTTGTGGTATCAACCATATGCTTTCACTTATGCTACGACCTCGTTTTATTGCTGCTGTACTCTCTATTGGGTTTCTTTTTTTGTCTGCTTTCGCGAAAGCGCAACAACTCTCACCTCAAGAGCAGCAAATCATTGCGAAAGTCACCGAAAACAACCCTGAAGCGATTCAGTTTTTAGAAAAAGTCGTCAATATTAACAGCGGAACCCTACATGTAGAGGGTGTTAAAGAAGTAGGCGCTGTTTTTACAAAAGAATTCCAAGACATCGAATTTGACACCGAATGGATTGCTATGCCGTCAGAGATGAAGCGAGCAGGACATCTGTTTGCCTCTACAAAAGGAGACAAAGGAAAGCGCTTATTACTCATAGGACACCTCGATACGGTATTTGAAAAAGACAGCGAGTTTCAACAATTTGAAATGGTCAATGACTCTATTGCCAAAGGCCCAGGTGCTAATGATATGAAAGGTGGAAATGTAGTCGTTTTATATGCCTTAAAGGCGTTGTATGAGGCAGGATTGCTTAAAGACACGCAGATTACGGTAGCTTTTACAGGAGATGAAGAAAGTACGGGAAAACCCATAAGTATTAGTAGAAAATCATTAATTGACGCTGCCAAGCAAAGTGATATTGCCTTAGGATTTGAAACCTCCACTGGATTTGATAATGCGACCGTTGCTCGACGGGGGTCTTCTAACTGGAAAGTAACCGTTACGGGAAAGAGAGCGCATTCTTCGGGAATTTTTAGTGAATACACGGGCGCAGGTGCCAATTTTGAATTGGCGCGCATCCTTCATCAATTTTATACCGATGTAAGAGGAGAAGAATTACTCACCTTTAATCCCGGAATGATGCTCGGAGGCACCACCATGGATTTACAAGCACTAGAAAGCAAAGGGGCTGTTTTTGGAAAAGGAAATGTCGTGGCTCAAACAGCCTATGTTCAGGGAGGACTTCGGTTTATCTCTGAAGATCAAAAAGAACGTGCACGTGCCAAAATGCGAGAAATTGTAGCCAATAACCTTCCTCAAACCAGTGCTGTTATCGAATTTCAAGATAGCTATCCTGCGATGAAACCTACGCCAGAAAATTACAAACTCCTTGAGGTGTTGAGTCAGGTGAGCCAAGACCTAGGTCAACCCAAAGTAGCAGGCTACGACCCTGGAAAAAGAGGTGCTGCAGATGTCTCTTTTGTAGCTGAATATGTTGCATGTCTAGATGGATTAGGAACCATGGGAACAGGAGCACATACGCCGTCTGAAACGGTGAATCTTAATACCATCGAAATGCTTACAAAGCGTACCGCTATTTTAATTTATAGATTAATTAATCAACCTAGGTAATTACAAAAGCTTCTATAATACGGACTTCTGTCTTAAAATGATGTTATTTATGGATAACAGATTAGGTTTTTTTAGTATTTTGACCTTTCTATTAATTTTTATGAAATGGTCAGAAATTACATTTTTTTACTACTACTCTTAACTGGTTTTTTATCTGTAAGCGCTCAAGAAAAAATAGCGCATGAAAGCGGAATCGAAATTCTCAAAAAAGCTTCCGAACTTGTTGAACAAGAAAAAATAGACGATGCCGTAAAAGAGTTGCAAAAAATAAGCCCTAATGACTCTTTATATAATGAATCTTTTGTGACCATATCCTATTATCAAATGGCGCAAGAAAAATATGAAGATGCCATCGCTACCATAGACAAAGGACTCCAATTAGATGGGTCTCATAATAGCAGATTAGGTTTTTATATCAATAAAGGAATTTCCTATAGAAATTTAAAATCCTATGATCTCGCTAAAAAAACATATCTAGAAGGCCTTAAAGAATTCCCTAGAAATTACGAACTCTATTACAACCTAGCCATTGTCCAACAACAATTAGAAGAACCCCAGGAAGTATTTGCTAGTTTAATGAATACCTTAGAATCAAGCCCGTTGCACGGAAATACGATGCTCTTTTTAGGAAATATGTATAGAAGACAAAATAAAAAAGCGCAAGCACTTCTATTATATAACTTATACCTTCTATTCTCTCCCGATGAAGAAAATTCCTTTGCGGTATTAAAAGTTGCAAATGATATGGTAAATGGCCTTGATGGAGAAGGGGACATCTTTCCTATCACTTCGGATGATGATGTGTTTGAGACCCAAAATCTTATTATAGAAAGTAAACTGGCCCTTCAAAAAGAGTATGAATTCTCTAGCGATATTAATATTGGTTTTACGAGACAAACACATGCCATCTTAGGCTTACTAAAAGAAGAACCTTTTGAAGGCACTTCTGTATTCTGGAGTCAGAAAGTAATTCCGTTTTTTAACTGGATTCAGGAAAATGGGTATTTTGATGATCTGTCATACACCACAGCCTACGCCATTGAAAATGAAGAGTACAAAAAAATAATAGCAAAAAAGGTAGAAGACATTAAAGCATTTCTTCCTATAGCCTATCAAAAGTGGGTAGATATTATTGGCGCCAATAATACAAAAGAAATAAATGGCAAAAAAGAAGCTATCGCTTTTGATTATGCAGAAGCACTAATAAGCGGTGAAGGAGCTTTTGCAAAAGGAGAACCTACAGGGCCATGGACATACTATGATTCGTTAGGAAGAGTCATTGCTAAAGGAGGCTTTGTTGATGGTGAACGAAGTGGAGACTGGGAATGGTATCACCCAAACGGAAAACTAAAAGAAGAAGGAGCCTATATAAAAGGATTAGAACAAGGCACGTATCAATTTTATCATGATAACGGGAATAAGAGTCTTACTGTTACATTCAAAGATGGGAAACTAGATGGAAACTACCTTTCATATAATGTCTATGGAAGCCCTCTAGAAAAACGCACCTACGTAAATGGAGATGCCAATGGAATAAGGCAGCATTTTTTTGAAGCTGATGAGAGACTCATAAAATATGAGTATATCATGAAAAATAATGACTATGATGGGCCATTCAAAGAATATTATGCCACAGGAGTCCTAGCACAAGAAATAACGTTTAAAAATGGCGTCAAACAAGGCGCAGAAAAAGTATATCATCCCAACGGGCAACTTGCCTCTGAAGCAAATTTTGTAGATGGAGCCTACGAAGGCACCTATAAAACCTATCACCCTTCCGGGAAATTAAACGGCACAGGAACATATGTGAAAGGACTCAATCAAGGTAGCTATAAAAGTTACTACCCCAATGAGATCTTGTCTGAAGAAGTGATCTATGAAAAGGGAGAATTAGACGGCCCTTACCTATCCTATGACATCGATGGAAAGCTACTTAGTAATTTTTTATACCGCAACGGATCGATTAAAGAGTATACTTTTTTTGCGAAAGATGGCACGGTCATTGAATCCCAGAAAAAGAAAAGTGGTGATTTAAACTACAAAGGTTTTATGGCTGACGGCACACGTATTACAGAAGGATTATATGACGTAAAGGGCGGAAAAATGGGGCTTTGGTCTTATTACAATAAATATGGGGTGCTTAGTGATCAAGGCACCTATACAGAAGATGAGTCACAAGGCGCCTATAAAGTTTACTATGCTAATGGAAACCTCGCAGACATCAATACCTATGTAGACGATGTTGTTACTGGATATGGTGCCTCGTACTATTCTTTTGGACAACTAAAAACACAAGGATATTATAATGACGAAGGAACTAAAGATGGTTTCTGGTATATCTATTATCCAGACGGAACCATAGACACCCAAAACTACTACCACAAAGGAGAACTCAACGGAACTCAAAAATACTATGATACGAGTGGACAGCTATCTAGTGAGGTGTTTTATACATTTGGCGTAGCACTTTCTGAAACACATTATGACCAAGAAGGAAATATTACACAAAAAATAGATCGTTTTAACACAGAAAATGATAAGATTACCTACCACTATTCAAACGGAAAAGTCAACTCCATATTTACATACAAAAATGGAATGATCCATGGAGATTTTGTTGGCTATGATTTTTATGGAAATCTAAGAGCAGAAGGCACCTATGTAAATAATGATCAACAGGGCCCTTTTAAAACATATTACCCCGATGGTACTTTAAAATTTGAAGAAAATTATACGTCTGGCAACTTAGACGGAGACTATAAAATATATTATGAAAATGGGCAGTTAGAAGACAGTTATTCCTACATCAATGGACGATTAGAAGGCATTTCTTTAGAGTACAGTGAAAAAGGAGTTAAAATAGGAGAAGCAACCTATGTAAACAACGAAGCACACGGACCCCGTAAATTTTTTGGAAAAGAAAAAGGCACCCTACAATTGATTCGATTTTATGATCAAGGAAAACTCATAGGATATAGCTATCTTGACAAAGAGGGAAAAGAACTTCCTATGATTCCGTTACCCAACGGTACTGGCAAAGTAACTTCCTATTATCCTAACGGGAAAATTGCTAGAGAAATGATCTATGAGAAAGGAGAAATTCAAGGAGAATATACCGCGTATTATGAAAACGGAAACCTAGAACGCAAACATACCAATGTAGATGATGATTATCACGGAATAGCCTATACCTATTTCCCTGACGGAACGACAAAAACAGAAACATCATATACCTACGGATATAAACAAGGTCTAGAAAAAAAATATTATCCTAATGGTACTATAAAGCAGGAGATCAATTATAAAAATGACGAACGCTCAGGAAAGGCTCACTATTATGATGAACAAGGCAAGAAAACAAAAACAGAACACTATTTTGACGAAGAAATCGTTAGATCACAAACTTTTTGATATGAGATATACAAGCATCTTATTGCTACTTTGTATGTTGGGGATGACCACTGTTAGTAGTGCTCAAGAGTCCCCAGAATTTATTAAATACAAAAATGCCTATCCTGATGAATATCTCGCTAGGCTTACATCTCAGCGGCTTATTGACATATCCATAGAGGATAATCAAATAAAAATATCCCAAACCATAGCAGAAGAAGACCTCTTATTAAATGAGACTGCTCAATTTGCAACAGAAGAATCTGTAGAGTACTCTTCATTTTTCCTTTTAGATAAAATCGAAGCCTCCTCTATGGTGTACGATGGGAAAAAATACCGCGAATATGAAGTCACAGATTTTGTGCGCAAAGACGAATTAAGCGAGTCATTCTATGACGATACAAAGTCGGTAAATTTCCTATATCCAAAACTGCAACAAGGCGCTATCAAAAAATTAAATTACACCACTTCCATTACCAATCCTCGCTTCTTATCACCAGTGTATTTTGGCAATGTATATCCACTTATTAATCAAAAAGTAGAGATTACGGTCGATAAAGACATCAACTTACGGTTTGAAAAATTCAATATGGATGGGGTGGATGTCCGCTTTCGCGAAAGCGAAAAAAGAGGCAGAAAAATTTATACGTGGGAATTAGAAAATCAAGAGGCGTTTGACATAGAAGACAATGGCCCTAGCCCAAAAAAGATCCTTCCTCATATCATGCCTATCATCTCTTCATACCAGAGCAAAAATGAAGAAATTGCTGTTTTGAAGGATGTAAAAGATCTTTATAACTGGTATTATTCCCTTGTAAAAGATATTAATCAAGAAGAACTTGATGCGGAGTTAGTTGCGATTACCAATGACCTTATTGCTTCAAAAACATCAGAAATAGATAAAGTAAAGGCTATTTATTATTGGGTACAAGAGAATATCAAATACATAGATTTTGAATATGCATTAGGAGGGTTTATACCCCGAGATGCCAATGCGGTTTTTCAGAAAAAATTTGGAGATTGTAAAGACAACTCTAGTATTCTTAAAGAGATGTTCAAAATTGCAAATATCAAAGGAAGTCTTACGTGGTTGGGAACGAGAAGTATTCCATATCGATATACAGAGATGCCTACCCCGGCAGCAGATAATCATATGATTTTGACCTACGAGAATGAAGGGGAAACGTATTTTCTAGATGCTACAGGGAGATATTTGCCATTAGAGATTCCATCTTCTTTTATACAAGGGAAAGAAGCCCTTATAGAAAATGGAGAAGGGGATTACAAGATTGTAGAAGTTCCTATCGTAGCAGCAGATCAAAACCTTTTTACAGATGAAGTGACTATCAAATTAGAAGGGAACTCTGTCAAAGGAAACGGTACATTGGCCCTTACAGGGTATCAAAAATCAACCACCTTTAATTCTATAGAAAATAGAGATACTCAGGATAAACTATTGGAGTATTACAATAGTCTTTTACGAAAAGGAAGCAATCGTTTTTTAATAGAAAGCTTTGAAGAAAAAAATAAATACAGCTACGAAAGTCCTTTTCAGGTAGACTATGCCTTTACCATTAAAGATTATGCACAATCCTTAAATGATGAAATTTTTATCAATCTTAATCTTTATAAAACGGCCATCAATGCCTATAAAGTAAAAGAAGATAGAAAAACCGCTATGGAATTTAGATACAGGTCTGAAGATAGTATCACTGTTATTTTTGAAATTCCAGAAGGAAAAGAAGTAACCTATCTGCCAGAAGATGTAACCGTAGATAATGACTTTATGAGCGCTTCGATTACCTATAAAAAAGAAGGAAACACCATTGTTTATACACATGCTTTTAAAACAAAAGAATTAACGCTGGAAAAAGAAACCCAAGAAGCTTTTAGAAAATCATTAAAAAAAATCAACAAAGCTTTTAAAGAAGTCGTGGTGCTTAAATAAACACCATATAACAGTATTAATATCAAAAATACACAGGTTGTAATAAAAATTAAATAGATGAAAAAGTACATATTTGCATTTCTTGCCTTCACCTTTTCTATAGTCGCGACAGGACAAGAACTTGTGCATACTTCCTATAGCTGGGAAGAAAATCCTACGTATACCATAGCAGAAGAAGACAAAGCACTCGATATGGTAGGGATTAAAAATTATAAGATCTCAGAATTTGCATTTGAAAATCAAAATGAATTCTATCAATTTGATATTATTCATAAAGTCTTATGGTTAAACTCTGATGATAGAATTGAGCAGTTCAATCGAATTTACCTTCCGTATAGATCTGACTCAGAGTTACTTAGAAGTCAAGCGCGCGTAGTTGCTGCCAATGGAACCGTACAAGAACTTGATGATTCAAAAATCTTTACCGCAACTGATGAAACTACGAATAGAACCATAAAATACTATGCCTTAGAAGGTATTGAAAAAGGAGGCTTTGTAGAATATTTATATGTCATAAAAAAAGTGGCAAAATATAAAGGAGAGTATCTTAGACTTCAAGAAAACTATACGATCAAAGACTCAAAATTTGAGCTCTATGGCCCAGAAGATCTGGTCTTTAAAATTTATCCTGTCAATAGTAATAAAGAAGCGGCAGAAGACACAGGAGTCCAAGGAAAACAGCATCTCATTGTACAAAACTACGATCTTCCAGAATTAGAGTCAGAAGACTTATCTGCTGTTCAAGCGATGAAGCTGGCAGTTATCTATAAATTAGATAGCAATAAAGCAACGGGTGCGCGTAATTTTAGCTCCTACAGTGATATTGCAAAAAATGTATATAATTTCGTCTCTTCCGAATTAGATAAGGACGAACTTTCAAAAGTTAAAAAATTCATTACAGAAGCAGCTATCGATCTCAGCGGAGATGATGCCTCAAAAATAAGAACGCTTGAAAACCATATCAAAAACACAATTTACATTACAAATACTGGTGGGGATCAGCTGTCAGATGTTGGTTTTGTATTGGAAAACAAAGCAGCAGATGAGACAGGCATCATTCGCTTATTTGCAAATTCATTAAAAGAATTAGACATCCCATTTGAAATTGTGCTCACCTGCGACCGATCAGAAATGAAGTTCGATCCAGAAATAGAAGCCTTAAGTTTTCTTCAAGATTATCTGTTATACTTCCCAACTACAAAAAAATACTTGGCTCCTGGAAAACAAGAAAGCCGCTATGGATTTCCTCCGTTTGAATATACAGACACCTATGGGCTTTTTGTAAAAGAAGTTTCCTTAGGGAAGCTGAGTTCTGGCGTAGGAAAAGTAAAATACATCGAGTCTCCGGATGCAGCAGCATCTGTAGATGAGATGAACTATAAAGTCACGTTTGATCCAGAAGATCTTACAGAGGTCCGTATTGATTTTGATCATGCCATAAGTGGATATAATGCTTCTTTTATACATCCTTTTATGAATCTTGTGAGTGATGAAAACAAAGAAGAGTTTTACGAGGAGTTTATCAAAAGGATGGGAGATGACATCACGATAGATTCAAAAGAAATTATAAATGAAGAAGCCGAAAATTTTGGAACAAAACCCTTACGCATTAAGGCAGTGATTTCAAGCAGTACGTTTACAGACAAAGCAGGTCCAAAATACCTATTTAAATTGGGCGAGTTGATTGGGCCTCAAGTAGAGATGTATCAAGAAAAAAAACGACAATTGCCGGTAGAGAATTTATTCAGAAAGACTTATTTACGAACGATAGAATTAACGATCCCAGAGGGATATACGGTTGCGAATCTGGATGATATTAATATCTCTAATCGCTATGAAAAAGATGGAAAAGATATGATGAATTTTATTTCTTCCTACACCAAAGAAGGAAACAAAGTCATTATAACTGCCAATGAAATCTATGATCAAAATATTCTTCCTGTATCCTTGTACGAGGAGTATAGAACAATCATTAATAGTGCTGCAGATTTCAATAAAGTAACATTGATCCTAGAGCCTACAAACTAACCAATTTCCTTTATACCAAAACAAACGCCCTATTGAATTCAATAGGGCGTTTGTTTTTGCTTAGATAAATAATTTATTTGATCATCGAAATCGTTTATTCTTTCAACAGATGTGAATACAATGCTCGTAATTTACGCACTTTAGGATCAATTACTACGGTGCAGTACCCCTGACGACGATTTTTATTATAATAGTCTTGATGATCAGCTTCTGCTTCATAAAACACAGGAAGCTCCGAGAGTTCTGTAACAATTGGGTCATCATAATAGTCTTGCACTACTTTTAATACCTCTGCAGCTTGTGATTGTTGCGTTTCATTATGATAAAAAATAACAGATCTGTATTGTGTCCCTCTATCGGCTCCTTGGCGATTTAAGGTCGTAGGATCATGTGTGGTCATAAATACCGTAAGAATGGACACATAATCAATGATAGCAGGGTCATAAGTCACTTGGATCACCTCCGCATGTCCCGTGAGTCCCGAACAAATCTCTCTGTACGTTGGTTTTCCGGGTACCGTCCCTCCCGCATATCCAGAGACGACTTTTTCTACGCCTTTTAAGCGTTGTATCACTGCTTCGACACACCAAAAACAACCGCCGCCAAAAGTGGCTACTTTGATTGTTGAATCACTCATATTCTTTTTCGTTTTTGTCTATTTTTAACCACACTTTGTCGGTATTAAGATGAAATGTTCCTACAAAATCCCAACTACATTCCTCTGGTGAAATTAAAGATAAAAAAGGATCTCCATCTTTAGAGCGGTATAAGTGATAGATTTCTCCCACGATAGGCTCAAAAGAAAATTTAGCTGAGTAAATAAGGTTATTGTACTCAAACTGCTCCATCATCGCCTCGTATTTTGCTTTTAAATCTTCATACTCCGTCTTAAACTGATGATTAACCTTATTGATATTTGTGTTTTTCCAAGTGGTTACATCACCCGTTACAATGGCTGGGGCCCCAAGATTGGTCGCATACGGTGTTAATGCCGCATCGTAACGTCCTTTTTCTTCGTTATAAACAACTTGATCTGGTTTTTTCTTTGTCATGTGTATTGTCCGTAAAACGGTCTATTTTCATTCCCGTGTAGACGGGAATCTAATTATACTTTTTTAAGTCAGGCTTTATCTTTTATAAACAACCTCTTCTATTAGCGTTCTTTTCGCTTTCGCGAACCTGCCTGCCGGCAGGCAGGAGCATACAAAAAACACCTCCCTACATTACCTCCTTTTAGATATTTTATTGTGTGTAATCTGTTTTTGTCTACTGCATTTAAATCGTGCGTCATCCATATCATAAGCGCGTTTTGCTTCATGCTTGGTTTTTCGACCCTGCACCCGTTTGCGCCACATCCTAAAACTGCTCTCTTTCATCTCTCGTCGCATCAAGTCAATGACTTGCTGCTCCTTAATGCCAAACTGCATTTTGATAGCATCAAACGTCGTGCGATCTTCCCATGCCATTTCTATAATACGGTCTATTTCTCGTTCTGTAAATTCTGGTACTATATCTTTTTTCATTTTCTTTAATCAAAGGGATTTCTATCTGCTAGTGTATGTCTTTTTAAGATACGATAGCTTTCTTTTTTTACCAAGTTATTTTCTTTTAAATTCCATAAAACATCTCCTGCT
>CAYGQJ010000057.1:10925-31621 GCA_964351845.1 uncultured Flavobacteriaceae bacterium
TGTTGCCACACCTGACGCACCGAAAGATTCCCCCAAGCGATATAGGGAGAAACTCTGGAGCAACTTTTTCGCGCAAGCATAGGTTTTGAAATATGAGTACTATAATCTCGATACCTTCCTTTTAAAAACGAATCCAAATAACGTAAACCGTTATGCGTGCCTCCAGGCTGAAAACAAGACTGTACAGGTGTTTCCAATGACGGTATTGAAAAATATGTTTTTAATTCTGAAACAAAAGTGACGTCAACCAACTGGTTTTTTTTAGGTTCAAAAGGGAGTTGAGGTTGTTGCATGAACCATTCCCAATCCTCACGCCACCCTTTGCGGTTACGCAATCCTCTTTGTACGCCATTAGTACAAAACTCTACCCATCCAAATTTTTTATCGGGCTCATCTTTCTTTAAAGACTCCGCAAATTTTTCTAGCGCAATATCACGATCGTAGGTAATGCGTAAACCTGTTTCTTGATGGGAGAATAGTGTATGAATCTTGATGTGATCTAACAAGGTTTTAAAAACCGAAATCACCTCACCTTTTACAATCAGAATTTCTGTATGGTAAGCACCTAATTGTTCTTGTAAGTGTTGTAAAGACTCCTTTACAAAATTCCAATGTCGGTCACTGTAATGCTTGTCTTTTAGTAAGGAAGGTTCAAAAACATAGAGCAATAGTACGGGAAGCTCCTCTTTCAACGCATTGTATAACGGGAGATGATCCTGCAATCGCAAGTCCCGTTTTAACCATACTATGTTGACTTCCTTTTTAATAATTAGAGGGGTTTTTGATAATGTCTTGAGCTCTTTCTTTGTGTTGTATCAAGGTGTCTTTATCCATTTTATTGAGTAATGAAAGCATCATACGCATCCGTTGATTATCTTTGAAAAAGGATTGTTTTTCGTCTAGAAAATTCCAATACAAGCTATTAAACGGACACGCATCTTCGCCTGTTTTTTTACTGACTTTATAATGACACCCTTTACAGTAGTTACTCATTTTATTGATGTAACTCCCGCTAGATACATAGGGTTTTGTAGCAATTTTTCCACCATCAGCCCATTGGGACATTCCTCTGGTGTTGGTGATTTCTACCCACTCAATAGCGTCTATATAGATGCCCAAATACCACAAATCTACCTCTGACGGGTCTGTCATGGTAAGAAGCGCATAATTCCCAGTAATCATTAGACGCTGAATGTGATGTGCATACGCATTATCCAGACTATTGTGAATGCTACATTTAAGGCAATTCATTTTTGTTTTTCCTGTCCAATAAAAATCAGGCAGCGGATTGTGATTTTCTAGATAATTGACCGAAGCAAATTCAGGCATTTGCATCCAGTACATCCCTCGCATGTATTCTCGCCAACCTATGATTTGACGCACAAAACCCTCTACTTGACTGATGTCTATAGTGTCTTGATGTGAACGCCAGTAGGAGATGACCGTCCTTACGACCTCTTCTGGAGATAAAAGTTTGCTATTCATAGCAAAGCTTAGTCTGCTATGATATAAATAGGCTTGATCGGGATCCATGGCGTCTTGGTAATCGCCAAAATGAACTAGTAAGTGCTCACAGAAATAGTCTAAAACTACGAGGCTTTCTTCTCGTGTGGTGGCCCATCCAAAGGTTTTTGGGTTGATATTCCCAATCGTTTTAATCCCTTGATTTTCTAGTAATGTTACTAGGTCTGTGACATCTTTTTCAAAGGTTTTTTCTGTAGGGATCAGGGTGTCTTGCTTCCATTTTTTACGGTTGCTTTGATCAAAATTCCATTGTCCACCTTCTGGGTCTTTTTCAGTAATCATCATCAGGTCGTACCTCTTTCGCATCATCCGATAGAAATATTCCATGGTGTATTGTTTTTTCCCCTTAAAAAAGTCCTGCAGATCTGTGCGGGACGTCATAAAATGTTCTGAGTCTACAAAGGTGGTGGGGATGTGTTCGCTTTCGCGAAAGCGTACCAATTCCTCATCCAACCGGTATTCATCGGGTAACTGATATTCTAAGGTATCACATGAATTTTCTTTAAGAAAATGTTTGAGATTGTTTGTCAAGGTGTCTTGATTGCGAGCGTCGTCAAGGGTGTAATAGATCACAGTATGCCCTTGGCTTTTTAAGTGTGCTGCAAAAGAGCGCATGGCACAAAAAAACGCAACTACTTTCTGAATATGATGAGTGACATAGGTGGCTTCTTGTTTCATTTCTGTCATAAAATACACCACTTGATCATCTACCTTGGTGTACCAAGAGTGATTGTGATTCAGCTGATCGCCGAGTATAAGTCTACCTTTCTTCATTTAAAATAATTGATTTTGCAACCATAATTTTCTGAACTTCCCTTGCGTATCATACCGCTCTGCTTGTCCGTTGATATTAAACCTACGATCCCTAGGATCATTGCCCACGCCTGCATTATACATCCAATTTGACCAATTACTATGTACATCATAATCGATGAGCATGCTTTCAAAATAAGCGGCTCCGATACGCCAATCTTGTTTGAGTTCTTTTGCCCAGTAACTAGCCACGTTTTGTCTCCCGCGATTACTCATCCATCCCGTTTCTCGTAATTCGATCATATTGGCATTTACAAAGTCATAAGATGTTTTGCCCTCTATCCACTGGGTTAATGCGGCTTTATTGGAGTGCCAGTCGTAGTCTTTTTCAAGAATACCACCAATTTTGAAAATAGCATTTCCGTATTTGAGCGAGACATACTTAAAGTAATCCCTCCAGATAAGTTCAAAAATGAGCCAGTAGGTGTCTTGATTTTTCTTGATTTCTTTTTCAAATTGTTTGACTTCCCAATATACTTGCCGTGCAGAAATACTTCCATTGGCAAGCCACGGAGACAATTTGCTACTGTAGTCTGTGCCTACGAGTCCATTTCTGGTTTTCTTGTAAAAAGCTAATTTTTCCGTTTCCCAAAAATAGTGTTGGATGCGTTTTTTGGCTTGTAGTTCTCCTCCTTTGTATGGAAATGCCGTTCGAGGATCTATTGTAAAAGTATCTAACCCTAGATCATGGAGGGTTGGAATCTTCGTGTTATTTTCTATCCTATTACTTACAGGAAGGGGTTGGATAGGCGCTAAGACAGGCTGTACAGAAGCTTTCTTTTCACATTCTTTACGGAACACCGTAAAAACATTAGGAATTTGTAAAAAAGTCTCATATGGAATCGCTTGTGGATGAAATAAAAACTGATCATAAGTTTCGTACCAAGTGACTCCTGAGACTTCTTTTTGTATAGATGATACGATACGAACTTCTTCTTGTGTCCACTCTTTTTGAAGAAATAGATCAGTAACATGAAACTTTTCAATAACCTCACGTATAACGGTAGTAGTGTTATCGTGATATAGCAATAAGTCAATATTGAATGTAGATAACGATTCTTTAAGTTCTGTGATGGTCTCTATCAGAAATTGAGCGCGGTATTTTTCTGTTTTTTTAAAACCAAATGCATCCTCTTCAAAAAGGAGTGGATCAAAACAATAGACACCTATTACACGATTGCCAGAAGCAACTGCTTTGGAAAGCGACTGTTGATCTTCTACACGTAAGTCGTTCTTGAACCAAACTAATGAAGTGTTCATATTAATCTATAGCCTTTTTATTGCGTTTACATCGCTCGCTACAGTACTTGACTTCTTCCCAGTCACGTTCCCATTTTTTTCTCCAAGTAAAGGGTCTGTTACAGACGAGACACATTTTTTGTGGAAGGGATTGCTTACGATGCATTATTTTTTATTTGTTCAAAGATATTCAAAAAAGATTAAACAAATAAATATAATGCGAATAGGAGTTACTATAAAAGGCAAAAGAGGCCACCATAAGGTAAGCGACCTCTTTTACACAACTCAACCAAACTAGTTCTTGTTAGCTATAGGCAGGTATTACAATCTGCTTCTAGCGTAAATAATTGATTTATTTCAGTAGGATTTAAGGTTTTTTTATAGACTCTCAAGTCATCAAGATGACCTATGAATCCTTGACCTAGGGTAAAAAAAGATAGTGGGTCTGGACCGATATCGAATCCAGAATTTAGTAAAGTGCCTCTTTCTATGCCGTCTCTATATAAACGTACTGTATTATTAGTATCTACTGTGACAACAAGGTGATGCCAATTGGTATTTGACCAAGACACATCAGCTTCATTAAACCAATCGAAATCAACCACAGATGTATTATAAGCATCAATAAAATAAGGAGTGTTTAAACTAAATACTTTTAATTCAAAGCCTTCTCCCTGTTGTGTTCCTTTTTGGAACATTACTTCGATATCACTTGGATTCTCATTTTGCATTTTAAACCATACGCTTATTGAATAAGAGTCACCTTGAATCAATTGATTTACAGGAGTCACAGGGATCGTTAACGAATCTGCCTGTACAAAAGAGTAGGCGCATGTAGGATTTCCATCTCTATCTTCTACGAAGCTTCCATCTACATTATCGATAGTGTATCCGCTTATGAGATCTTTAAATTCACTTGAAAATGGCATATAGATCACCAAATCATCAAATAATACTTCTGGGTTATCACAACAATCTTCAACGATTAATGTCAAAGGAAATATTTGAAAAACAGTAGGGTTCACAATAAGTTCAACCCTATAATATAGCGTTTGAATGTCTGTTGTTATATTGGTATATGTAGTAGGATTTGATATCGGATTTACTTGACTTGTAGCATCTGCTTCTGTCTCGTAATAGCTAACGGTGTACAATTGGAGATCACTACAGTCTTGAACTGCTTGGGTTAAATCAAATTCGACAAAGCCATCATTCGTATCATCACAAATAGATAATTCTGTAATGTCAAAGCATATATCTGGTGGAATAAAACTACAGTTTTGATCTGCACTGTTAATCGCGGCTTCTAATGCTGCATTATTATTTATTTCTATCGTATTTCCGTTTTCATAGATAAGTACTACAGGATAATTCAAACTTGCAATGATAGCAGCGTCATTTCCTATACTGACCATAAACTCATACATCGCTTCATCATGATTGATAGTCACAACATCTGCATTTTGAAAATCAGAATTAAATACAGAAAAAGAAATAGGGTATTGAAAATCTACGCAAGGGATACTAGTCTCTCCAAAACAATTAATTACATATTGTAATAACTCTTGTTCATTAGCAACAGATACTTGCGAATGATTACTAAGGGTTATGGTGATAGGGAATGAAATTTCTATCGTATCATCATCGGTATCTGAGGCATCTATATTTTCTTCTACAAGCGCAATATCGTTCTCTGTGTTGATGATAATAAGCTCATTATTTACAGTAACTGAAAAGGGAAGATTAATTTCAATGCAGCTTGCATTATCTAATATATCATCATGAAAACCATCATTTAAGGTCATCTGTAATAAGAGTAATGCTAAATTAGAATTTGCATCTATCACCTCTTCATTATCTGGGGTTATAATGTCTGATTCTTCTTGCTGGCAAGACACTCCGAGTATACATAGGAGGAAAATCAAGAGATATGTTATTTTATAATTGGATAGCATTTTCAAAAAATTAGATCGCAAATATTATAAAATGATTTCTTTTATTTGCAATATATTGTAGGATTAAACTACACAACTAAAACAATCAAGCTATAAAAACTCCTACCTTTACATTTAAAAAATATCCCTAAACCTTCATTTTGACTCCTTGACACCTCAATATGAGTAAAAATTTATATAAAAATATTTGTGAAGAGACATTGTATGCAAACTTCTTTAAGAAGTACGCAGGGGATCTACATTCATTTTTATATTATAAGTTTGGGGAGCATTTAAACCCTAAAGACAAAGTACAAGAAGCTTTTATTAAGGTCTGGGAAAATTGTAAAAATATTACTCCGGAAAAAGCAAAGAGTTATTTATTTACAGTAGGAAATAATTTAATGCTTAACGAGGTAAAACATCAAAAAGTAGTATTAAAGTATCAATTAGAAAAACCAAAATCCCATACGCATGAGAATCCAGAGTTTTTAATGGAAGAACAAGAGTATTCTCAAAAATTACAAAAAGCAATAGCGAGTCTTACAGAAGCACAACGGGTAGCATTTTTATTAAATAGAATAGAGGGTAAAAAACATAAAGAAATAGCACAGCTTTTAGATATTAGCACCAAGGCCGTAGAAAAACGTATTTACGGGGCTTTAAAAAAACTAAAGGAACAAATTGACGAATTGTAAAAGAGGGGGGTAGGAGTTTTTACTATTGGATTGTTTTACTATTGAATGTATTGTTATGCAAAGAGAAGAATTAATAAGAAAATGGCTAGATAATGAGCTAGAACCTAAAGAGCTAAAACTCTTTAAGGGACTAGATGATTATGAAGATTTGCTTCGTATTTCTGACGGTATACAAGGTTTCAAACCCAATGCATTTGATACAGATGCTGAATTAAATAAGCTACAAAAGGCCATAGAACTCAAAAATCAACAAAAAAGTTGGTTAAAACCTCTTATTGCCATAGCCGCAGCGGTTGTTATTCTTTTTGGAATATATCATTCTTTTGCCCTACAAGAAACACAGGTTGCTACACTTGCTAGTCAAAAACAAGAGCTGCAACTTCCAGATAACTCTAATGTATCGCTCAACGCACTATCCTCATTATCTTTTAATGAAAAAGAATGGGATACAGAACGCGAAGTGCAATTACAAGGAGAAGCCTTTTTTAAAGTAGAAAAAGGATCAACATTTAATGTTAAAACAGCAACAGGACTTGTTACTGTTGTGGGCACTCAATTTACAGTAAAAGAAAGAGATGATCTCTTTGAAGTCGTTTGTTATGAAGGCGTTGTACGTGTAGATCACCTAGGTCAAACGATCGTACTTAAAAAAGGAGAACGTTACCTCAAAATACATGGGATGACCACTTCCAAGACAGAAATAACAGAATTAAATCCATCTTGGGTAGACAATATTAGTTCCTTCAAAAGTATGCCGTTTAACTTTGTGCTTGCTGAATTTGAAAGACAATATGATATTACCTTTATTGAAAAAGACATAGATTCAAAACTACTCTTTACTGGAAGTTTTATTCATGATGATATGGATGTTGCCCTAAAATCTATTACCTTACCCCTAAATCTGAAGTACATTAGAAACAATCGAATGATAACTTTAAAGGGTGAACAAACAAAATAAACTAATTCTCTTTTTCATTATTCTCTTTTTTAGCTTCTCTGAAATACACTCCCAAACAAAAGAAGAAGCTGAAATAAAACCCCTCTCCTTTATTTTGGAACTTATAGAGGATCAATATGATATTCGATTTTCTTATGCCGATGATACCATCTCAGATAAAACAGCCTCTATACCAAAAACTGACCTGCCCTTAAAGCAGGTTTTACTGATTTTAGAAAAGACGACAGGGCTTACCTTTGAAATTATTAGCAATCGTTTTGTCGCTATAAAAAAATCCCAAGAAGAAATACTTAACAGTCAACAACTAGACGAGGTATACATAAAAAATTACCTTACCTCAGGTATTTCTACTAACCGAACAGGAGCTATTATTATAAAACCAGATGATTTCGGAATTTTACCAGGACTCATTGAACCTGATATATTACAAACCATTCAAGCACTTCCAGGTATTTTAAGTGTAGATGAAACCGTATCAAATATAAATATCCGTGGGGGTACTCATGACCAAAATCTTATTCTGTGGGATGGTATTAAAATGTACCAATCGGGTCACTTTTTTGGGTTAATTTCTGCTTTTAATCCGCATCTAGTAAAGAATGTTTTTATAGCAAAAAATGGTACAAGTGCCATATATGGCGATGGTGTTTCAAGTATTATAGATATACAATTAGATACATCTATCAATGACCAATTTTCAGGAGGAGCTGGATTTAATTTTATAGACGCTAATGCATTCTCAAAAATACCATTATCAGACAAAGTCGAGCTTCAAGTGTCTGCTAGAAGGTCTATTACAGATGCCGTAAAAACACCTACGTTTAAACAGTATTTTGATCGTATTTTTCAAAATACCGAAATTACAAATACACTATCAGATACAGATGAAACGGTTATCAGAGATGAAGCTTTTTACTTTTATGATATCGGGACAAAGCTATTGTATGATATTTCAAAAAAAGATAAACTGCGTTTTAACTTCACCTCTATTTTTAACACGCTATCATACCTAGAAGAAACAAATATTTTAAATACGACAGAGGCTTCGAGTAGTGGTATTACACAACAAAATCTTGCAACGGGGTTGACCTACAGTAGAGAATGGAGTCCTAGATTCTCAAGTGACATACAAGTATACGGATCACTATATACGCTAGATGCTACAAATGCTGACCTCCTCAATAGTCAACGCCTAGATCAAAAAAATGAAGTCCTTGATACAGGTGTAAAACTAAACACGAGATATAAGATTGGCAATAATATCAATTGGGTAAATGGATATCAATTTTTCGAAGTAGGGGTCGTTAACTTAGAAGATATAGACAATCCTCCTTTTAGAAGTAATATCAAAGAAGTGTTGAGAAGTCATGCCCTTTATAGTGAAGTGCGTATCACTACAAAATCAAAGAAAACAGCGTTGAAAACAGGAATAAGAGCTAACTATTTCAGGAAATTTGACAAAGTACTCATGGAACCTCGAATAAGTTTTAGTCAAGAATTTCTTTCCGATTTTAAACTAGAGATCTTAGGAGAATTAAAAAGTCAGACGACATCGCAAATTATAGACAGACAGAATGATTTTATTGGTGTGGAGAGCAGACGATGGGTACTCGCAAATGACAGCACCATTCCTATTATTAAAAGCAAACAAGCATCTATTGGAGTACAATACAACAAAAATAAGCTGCTAGTGAGTGCAGAGGGATATCTTAAAAAAGTAGACGGAATTACCGCTAGAAGTCAGGGATTTCAAAACCAGTTTCAGTTTGTAAACGCCACGGGAGATTATGAAGTAAGAGGCGTTGATTTTCTTGTTAATAAGCGATTTAGAAACTTAAGTACATGGCTAAGTTACTCGTTTAGTGAAAATTATAATGAATTTGACACCTTAAATGATGGAAATACTTTTCCCAACAATGCAGATATTACACATGCATTAACGTTTGCAGGTGCGTATACCGTAGGAGATCATTTAAAATTTGCATTGGGTGTCAACTGGCGCTCAGGAAATGTCACTACATTGCCCGAAGGAGATAGTCCCTTTGCCACAGAAATTACGTACAGATCACCCAATAGTGATCGTGTAAACGACTATGTACGTACGGATTTCTCATCCACCTATTCCTTTAACCTAAAAGGGAACGTAAAAGGGAAAATAGGAGTCTCTCTATGGAATATATTAAATAGAAAGAATATCCTTAACACCTACTTTATCTCAAATGAAGACAACACTATTTCAAGAATAGATAATACATCTCTTGGGATGACTCCTAACCTTAGTTTTAGAGTTACTTTTTAGTATACTACGTTGTATATTTATCCTTTAAATTATCCAGCATTGTTTTTGTGATTTCTTCCAAACCAAAACTATGTGACCAACCCCAATCGCGCCTTGCCTCACTATCATCTATACTTTCTGGCCAAGTATCTGCAATGGCTTGTCTGAAATCTGGTTCATAGCTTATTTCAAAATCTGGGATATGCTTTTGAATACTCGCTGTCACATCTTCTGGAGCATAACTCACCGCAGCTAGATTGTATGAAGATCGAATTTTTATGTTTTTAGGCGATGCATCCATGATAGCAATTGTTGCTTTTATAGCATCATCCATATACATCATAGGAAGCGTAGTCCCTTCTTTTAAGAAACAACGATATTGACCGTGTTTTAAAGCTCTGTGGTAAATATCTACCGCATAATCTGTGGTTCCTCCACCAGGTTCTGTAGTATAACTTATCAAGCCTGGATATCGGATACTACGCACGTCTACTCCGTATTTTTTATGGTAATACTCACACCATCGTTCCCCAGTTTGTTTCGAGATTCCATACACAGTAGAAGGCTCCATTACTGTGGTTTGTGGTGTGTTTTGAGCAGGTGTGGTTTCACCAAAAACGGCAATACTAGAAGGCCAGAAAACTTTCTTTATCTTTTTATCTTTTGCCAAATTCAATACATGAAAAAGCGAATTCATATTCAAATCCCATGCTTTTGCAGGAAAACGCTCTGCAATAGCACTGAGCATCGCTGCCATGAGATACACGGTTTCTACTTTATACCTGAAAATAATATCCTCAACAGCTTGCATATCTGTTGCGTCCAAAAGTTCAAAATGAGCACTCTGCATCATCGCTTCATTCCCTTCACGGATATCACTCGCAACGACTTTATCTTTCCCAAACCGCTTACTTAATGCCAATGTAAGTTCTGTCCCGATTTGCCCAGAAGCACCTATAATTAGTATTCTTGATTTCATCTAGATTTTTTTTAATAAAAGTACGCTTTCGCGAAAGCGTATACAAAAAGCAAACTTAATCATAAATTTTTCTTGTATATTCCTATTTAGGCTACTTTTGTCTATCAACTTTTTAACTATTTATGAAACTGCGTATACTCATATACCTATTAAGTACTGTTTTCTTTCTTGCTGCTTGTGAAAAGAAAGAGGCTCAAGTCCAAGAATCAGAAGAAACACAACTACTGGCGATTGATACACTTACAATTCCCAATAACATACAAGGTCTGAAATCTTCTTTACGGCTAACTTCAAAAGCACAAGAGGAAGTGAAAAACTGGTCACTATACCAAAACATTTCAAAACGATTAGATAGCATGCAAGGCGTGCCGTTAGGAACCGTAAAAAATCAATTGTCTATTTTGATAGCCATATTTGATGGCCAAGGAGAGGCGGAAGAAGAAATAGTAGATCTTACACCAGACAATTTAGAGACCCCTGCTGTAAAAGCGAGATTACTTACCGTAGAGACAAAACTAAAAATAGTAAACAATTATGCTCAGAAAGGCGATCCAAACCCCGAGGAAATCGCACATACGATTGTAGAGCTGAAAAATGCTTTTCAGAATCTAAATCTTCAAATCAATGAGAACTTTTCATTAACCGTAGAAGAGATCCTCAAACAACTTGATCAAGAAATCACAGATCCAACAGCTCCTATTGAGCAAGAAAAACCCACACCTAGAGGCAAACCACCTGTAAAAATTTTTAAATCAAACCAATGATACGAATGATACGCACGACACTATTTATGCTAGTAGGGCTTTTTGCTACCGCAGGAATCGCTCAAAATTCAACAGAAAAAGAAACCATTGATACCATGCTTGTATCTTGGCATAAAGCGGCTGCCGATGCCGATTTTGACGCCTATTTTGGTATGATGACTGAGGATGCCGTTTTTATAGGCACAGATGCTACTGAAAACTGGCAAAATGCCGAGTTCAAATCGTTCTCAAAACCCTATTTTGATAAAGGGAAAGCTTGGTCTTTTACCACCTTAGAACGTAACATCTACCTAGACACAAATGGAGATACCGCTTGGTTTGATGAACATCTCGACACCCAGATGGGTATTTGTAGAGGATCTGGCGTTGTAAAAAAAGAAAACGGTGTGTGGAAAGTAAAACACTATGTGTTGTCTATTGCCATTCCAAATGAAAATGTAAAAGACGTGACAGCCATGAAAAAAGAATGGGACCTTAAGCAGATGGAAAAAATGAGAAAGCAATAATTTTATAAATTACTGTTTACTAATGCACTAAATAGCACAAATTCCTCACATTTTTTTAAATGTAACGAAATATAAAAACACACGTCTTATTCACCATAATCAAGAAATCTAAATACACACATGAAACTTATAAAAACAGTGGCCATTCTAGCCTCTTGTACTATTGCTTTTACAAGTTGTAAACAAGAAACGGCTCAAAAAGATACCGCAGCGATCACAGAAAAAACACCTGGGATTGTTTTAGAAAATATGGATACGTCGGTAAATCCTAAAAACGATTTTTACAACTACGTCAATGGTAGTTGGATGAAAAACACAAAAATCCCTGCAGATAGAACTAGATGGGGAGGTTTTGGCGTGCTACGCAAATCTACAGATGCCGATGTATTAAAAATACTAACAGAGGCAAAAGCAAATGGTACATATGCCCCAGACTCTGATCAAGCAAAAGCCATTGCAATTTTTGATACAAAACTTGATACGCTAGCTCGTAATAAAGCAGGAATCACGCCGCTTATGCCAGCGTTAAAAAAAATAGAAGGGATCAAAAACCTTATGGATTTACAAACGGTACTTGCTGAAAATCCATCGGTAAGTTCTCCTTTTGTGAGTTTAGGTGCCGGAGCAGGTCTTAGTGACAGTTCAATGAATGTTGTATATCTAGGAGCAAGTGGTCTTGGGTTACCTGATCGCGATTACTACTTAGAACAAGATCAAAAATCAAAAGAGATTCGTGAAGAATACAAAAAGCATATTACTCGTATGCTTCAAATGATTGGCGATAGTGAGGCAGATGCTCAAGAAGCTGCTCGTAAAATTCTTGCTATGGAGACACAGCTTGCAAAGCCGCGTCTTGACAAAGTACAGAGTCGTGATGCGCGTAATTACAACAACCCTCGCTCTATAGCAGAAGTAGACGCCATGCTCTCTTCTATCGATCTCAATAAAATGATTTCTGATCTGGGAATTACTAAAAAGTTTGATACGCTTGTTATCACTCAATTACGATATACAGAAGTACTAGACACCTTCTTTAAAGAAACACCTATTGAAGATCTTAAAACATTGGTAAAATGGGATACATTCAATAGTGCTTCAGGATTATTGACAACAGACATAGAAACCGCAAACTGGGAATTTTACAGTAAGTATTTAAGAGGCGCAGAAAAGCAACGCCCTGCAAAAGAACGTGCACTGGCTACTGTAAATAGTACCGTAGGAGAAGCATTAGGACAATTATATGTAGATGCAAAATTTCCGCCAGAAGCCAAGGAAAGTGCAGAGATTATGATCAAAAATATTATCGAAGCGTATAATGCACGAATTCAAAAACTAGATTGGATGAGTCCTGAAACAAAAGCAAAAGCTAACGAAAAGCTAGATAAGTTTACGGTAAAAATTGCATATCCAGACAAATGGGAAGATTATAGTGCCATGGAAGTAGCTGCCGATAAAACATATTATGAGAATATGACTGCAGTGGGTAAGTGGGCACAAGATAAAAACTATGCAGATATAGGAGAACCTGTTAATAAGTCAAAATGGGCTATGACTCCTCAGACGGTGAATGCTGGATATAATCCTCAATATAATGAGATTATATTCCCTGCAGCTATCTTACAACCACCGTTCTATAACTATACCGCAGACGAAGCTGTGAACTACGGAGGTATTGGTGCTGTGATAGGTCATGAGATTTCTCATGCGTTTGATGATAGTGGCGCACGTTTTGACAGTGATGGAAACCTAAAAAATTGGTGGACAGAAGAAGATCTTAAAGCCTTTACAGAAAGAGGAAATGCACTGGCTGAGCAGTATAGCAACATAGAAGTATTAGACAGCGTTTATGTAAACGGTAAATTTACATTAGGAGAGAATATTGGAGATTTAGGCGGTGTTTTAGGTGCTTATGATGGTCTTCAAAAATTTTACGAAGAAAATGGACGTCCAGAGGATATTGATGGCTTTACAGCAGAGCAGCGCTTCTTTATATCTTGGGCAACGGTATGGAGAACCAAAATCCGTGATGAAGCATTACGTACCCAAGTAAAAACCGATCCGCATTCTCCAGGGGAGGTACGTGCAACACAACCGCTTTTGAACATAGAGGCTTTCTATCAAGCATTTGATATTAAAGAAGGAGACCCTATGTACGTAGCCCCAGAAAAACGGGTTAATATCTGGTAAAACCTGTAGTTGCTGAAATTTATACGGCGTGTCACGCTGAGCCTATCAAAGTGGGCAGTCAACGTATAAAAACATAAAAAAACCACCTCATTGTTGAGGTGGTTTTTGTTTGGAATAAAGTTTGTATACACACGTTAAAAACATACTTCCATGATAAGAAACATCACCCTCGTACTTTTACTGTGTATTACTACATCGCTCATAGCACAAAATCATAACACCTATGAAAGTTTCTATAAAAACAGATGGGAGTTACCCTACAATTGGGCAAATAAAGACACCATTGAACTAAAGTTAGCTGAAAAAAGGGACCCTAAAGAATTTGAATTCGGAGAATTTATTTCCTTTCATAAGAACAAAAAAGTAATGTATCAACAATTTATACCCTGTCCCGTTGGAGAAACCCTTAAAAACGTTGAAAACTTCTTAATTTCTCAAAATAAAGCCCACATCTATTACAAAACAAAACCATGGGATGCTGATGACACCAAATGGAAGAAGAGGCATCATAAATATCGTATTCTAACGTATGATGATACCACCATGACTCTTGTGCGAAAATAGAGACTCTTTACAACGCCACTTTAAACGTATATCCTAACACATCAGACACAGATGTGCTGTCTACTTTTTTAAAAACGGTAGTACCTTCTTCGTCATATTGAGGAGCTTCTAAATCTAGTTTTTTTGCCTGCGCTGTATAATACTCACGCTTTGTAGGGTGTTTTGGTGACACAGCATTAAATATATGCCCAAAAGCATTTTTCTGAATAATGGATAAAAGAATCCCTATACAATCATCACGATGAATCATGTTTACAGGCGCATTCCCATTACTCAATCCTGTTCTCCCTGCTAGAAATTTAACAGGGTTCCGATTTCCTCCAAACAACCCTCCAAAACGAACAATCGTCGTATCAAAAGAAGGGGTGTTAAAAAACAATTGCTCTACATCGTGTAACTGCTTCCCCGCATTGTTTTGTGGTTTTGGAATATCCTTTTCTGTGACGTGACCTTGCTCATCATCATACACAGAGGTGCTACTGATCAAGATTACTTTTTGTATCGAAGTACGTTCTATTTGGTGTAAAAAATGAGCCATTTTCAGCGCATAATTAGCTCCTGTATTTTTTCGAAGACCTGGAGGTATCATAATGACCAGTACATCGGTATCAGATAATAACGTATCTACTTTGCCAGTCACGCCTCCTTCTGTGATAACCAAAGGATAGGCAGTGATTCCGCTTTCTGAAATTGCTTGTGCTTTACTAGCGTCGGTGACGCTTCCTTTGACAGTATATCCAAAATTGATAAGCGTCGCCGCAAACGCTTTTCCTAACCATCCTAATCCTGCAATTGTTATTTTTTTATTCAATCTTTCTTCTTTTTATTCCTGCACTTCGACGGGAATCTCATTACTATTCTTTTTCAATTATATATTTTGTCTTTACACGCTTTCGCGAAAGCGTATGCTTCTAGTATTAAAGTACTATTTTAGGTTATCAATACTGTAAAAATCCAATAGGCAAACAATAAAAAACCAATAATCGCAAAAATAGGTATTGAAATTATAAATGCCCCAAAAGCAACACTCAATACTGCCTCTTTAAAAGTGCTTTTGTGTTGTTCTGTATTTTGCTTCTGCTTATTTAATTTAGAAGCAAATGTTGGGATATAATTTGATTTCTTTTTACTATCTAATTCTAAATTAGTTAGCTTTTTTAACGCAAACTCACTTAATGAATTTTTGTCACCTCTAAAGGTAATATCTTGTAATATTTTCGTGCCAGAATAATTGACTGACTTTTCATAAATTTCTACACATTTTTTTATTCGATCATCGGTCGGCTCTGTTAAAATCCAATATCTTCCTGCAGCATCCCAAAAACCACTCTCATAATACAGTTCTGCAAGTCGGCTCCATAATGCTGTCTCATTAGGATACTGATTAATCAAATTCCGTAATCTATCGGCTGCTTTGAATTTTAACCCGTTAGCTATTTCAGATTCTATTTTGGCTAATTTATCTTTTAAATCCACAATGCTTTTTTCGTATTCTCTTTTAATCCTGCCCCACGACAATGGTATCATTTTTCACCTCTACATTCTTCTCAAGCTCTTCAGACATATCAATCGTACGTTCTACAATCACCGCATCATTGGAGACAAATGGGGTAGGTTTGGTGGTATTAGGTCGCGCCGAAACCGTAAAACTAGGATTGTCTAGTAAATCATAAGAAAACTCTTTAAGCGTAAAGGTAGGGGATACATCTTTAGGCACTGCATATGTGAACTCTAGAGAATCTCCAAGGTTCATATAGTAACTCAAAATGCCATTACTGCCTCGCTTTTTATATAAGGTCTCGGTGCTATCTGGCTTAAATACTTTTCCGTTGTATGACAAATAGCTGAATGGTGTATCTTGAGCGGTATATAATCGCATTTGGTGTACCGTACGTTGCGGTACAATAGTCATGGTGGTATAAGCCATATCACCAATGATCGTATCTTGAGACACACGAATCTTACTTTCTCGTAAATTCATTACGGCTGTTTCTTTTGCAAACGAATACGGCGTATTGTATTTACTTCCAGCAGCATTGCCAATATAGGCAGTGGCCTTTTCAGGGCTATCGCCTAGATACCCTCTCGTCCAATCGTCGATCTCTTTGTTATAGGTTGCCCAATACGCTTTATCAGTATCGGCATTTTGGTAATACACTAAGCTATTTGGCTGTTGTCTTTCTGGAGAAGGGCTTGATGTTGCATGAGCAATCCCTAAGAAAACAACGGCTACCAATAAACTGAGAATTCCTACAGCTTTTTTATTTCTAAAAAACCCAAAAACAGGGAGTAATAACCCAAATAATAACACTACAAAAATAGTGGAAACATAAAGCATATCAGGCCCTAAGCCTACAGGGAAGAATTGAACTAAGGGAGCAAACAGAAAAATAGCAGGTGCTGATAGCAATACCATAAGTGTTACACTAGGATTAGTTTGTCGGATCAATAAAAACAACGACAATAACCCAAAATATACCGGAATAATAAAGAACGCAGCCCCTTGAAGTTTAAGGGCTAATGCGATATTAATAACCAACCAAATGGCAAGTGGTCCTATCAAAGAACTTGCTGTATGTTCTGCCTTGACCATTTTGTGGTAGATGCCAAAACACAGACTGATCCCTGCTAAAACAAAAACAGTCGTGTAATAATGACCATTATAAATAAATACAGGGAGGATATCATTATAGGAAGGATAGATGATTTTAATCAATTCCCAGAGCAAATATAGTAACCCTCCGCCTAGTACAAGGCTCAACATAAAAGCGCCAAATCCTTTTCCGATTTCTTTTGTGTAAAGTCTTTTCTTTCTAAGACCATAGACTAAGAGAATCACAAAAAGGACAATTGCTAGGATAAGCATCGGCCAGATCCAAGAAAAAGGATAGGCTACAAACGTAGCGATAGCGGCATCAAAATACACATAATCTTCACTTGATTTGACTGAAGACAAATCGGCGTCTGCATAGTATGTTAAGAGCGGCATCAAATAGCTTCCTTGATGTTCTAAGCTATTTCTATCTAGGTTTTCTGCGGTATCATTGATGGTATGATAATCAAAATGATCATCTATAAACGCAAAGAAAAATCCATCGATATCTCCATCTTCTCTCAAAACAGTAGAATCGGTATCATTGGGGAGCATTTTATAAATACTATACATGAGTGATGTTGCGACAGGATATTCGATATCTGCTTCCATAAACCCTTTGATCAGGTTTCCATTCCCTCCATTCGTTTCTACAATCATATTGGAAGGTCCGCCACTACCACGTGCTTCAAAATTAAGCGCAAGTGCTACGTCTTTTGCCCACGGGTGCTCATTGACAAATAACGAAGCCCCATCAAGTCCAAGTTCTTCTGCATCTGTAATGCAAATGATGATGTCATTTTTTGGGGTAGCTCCTGTTGCAAGATACGCACGCACACTTTCAAGTATGGTGACCACGCCAGAGCCTGCATCACTAGCTCCATGAGAAGAACTATGAGGCGCACTGTCATAATGAGACATTAGCATCAGTGCTTTTCCATCGCCCGTTCCTTTAATACGGGCTAAGATGTTTTGAGGCTTTACCAAATTGCCATACCCTCTCCACTGGCTAAACGTAAATCCTTCTTGTATTTGCGGCTCTAATCCTAGTTTTGTGAGTTCTTGGACAATATAATCTCGAACGTCTCCATGTGCTTTAGTTCCTACAAAATGAGGTTCTTTTGCAATGACATTGAGATGTTGTAAAGCACGTTCGGTAGAAAATTCAGTAGGAGGAGAATCAAGACCACTTATTTCTTTTGGCATCAAAGAATTGAAGGCAACAGAAACTAACGCGATAATAAGAATGATAGAAAAAACATGTACAATTCGTTTCATGGTTGGTTGGTTTTATACTCCTAAAAATACAATTTTTGATATGGTTTCCGCTAAAGTTTGTATTGAGTTTATCGAAGTACGAAAGCATAAACCAGATAATCTCCTTTTAATTCATTAACTTTAAGAGGATTTACTCACACATAAAATAACTCACCATGGGAATCAAAAGTTTTACGGGACGCCGTGCCAAACCTACAAAAGGCAACGCTACAGATATTAAAGTAAGTGATTACATGACTAAAAAATTAATCACATTTAAGTCAGATCAATCGGTCTTAGAAGTTATGAACCTGTTGATTAAAAATAAAATTTCGGGAGGCCCTGTTGTGAATGAAAATAACGAACTCATGGGGATCATTTCAGAAGGTGATTGTATGAAGCAAATCTCAGAAAGCCGCTATTACAATATGCCCATGGAAGACATGATTGTAGAAAAATACATGGTCAAAGAAGTAGAAACCATAGACGGAAACATGAATGTTTTTGATGCTGCCAATAAGTTTGTTAATTCTAAACGTCGTCGCTTTCCTATCGTAGAAAATGGAAAACTCGTAGGGCAAATCAGTCAAAAAGATGTTCTTAAAGCAGCCCTCACGTTAAATGGTCAAACCTGGAAATAATTAATCCTGACGCTTTTCAAACCAAGCTAACATCAAGTTTTCGGGTTCATAAAAAAAATCATCTTTACGCTCCAGTCCTATTTTTTCTAGTACGCGACACGAAGCACCATTCCCTAACTCTGCGATCCCGCAAAGTTTCTGATCTGGGAAATGCTCAAAAAAATAATCTCTCGCTGCGATAGAAGACTCGGTAGCATAGCCTTTACCCCAATATTGAGGCATAAATCGGTAACCGACATCGTAAAAATTGGAGTGTCCATTCGGTGACCACTCCGTATTCATTTTAAGCCCTGTCCATCCTATCCAATCACCACTTGATTTTTCAATAGCTGCCCAGCGACCTATGCCATGCTTTTTATATTGCATTCGGATAGAATCTATATACGCGCGTGCTTTCCCCATACAAGAAATAGGATTTTTCCCTAGATATTCATGCACTAATGGGTCACTATCCAGATCATACATATATCCAGTATCTTCTATGACAATTTCTCTAAGAATGAGATTTTTGGTCTCTACAAATACGTTCATGAGTACGCTATTTTAGTATAAATTATGTGATGAATTTAGGAAAATAAAATTAAGAATACTATATGAGGTAAACACTCATAAATAAATTACTTTTAATGCGCTTTTACTTTTTACCTTAAAAACAATGCACATGCAACACCAAAAACACCTCTTCTCACTTCCTGAAGATGTCACGTATATCAACGGCGCGTATATGTCGCCACAATTAAAAAGCGTTGCTCAGGTAGGGCTAGAAAGTATTGTAAAGAAAAATAACCCTACGTCCATTTCACAGTCAGATTTCTTTACCAACCGTACGATCGTAAAACAACGGTTTGCCACATTGATTGACGCGCCAGACGCGCAGAATTGTGCGATTATCCCTTCAGTGTCGTATGGGATTGCGACGGTGGCAAAAAATATACATTTACAACAAGGAGATGAGATTCTTTTGATAGATGAGCAGTTTCCTAGTAATGTGTACGCTTGGCGCGAAAAAGCAAACGAGACGGGTGCCATTATCCATGTAGTGGCTCCGCCAAAGACCTTTGAAAATCGAGGCAAACAATGGAATGTAGCGATTCTTGAAGCGATTAATGAAAACACAAAAGTGGTGGCTATGGGTCATATTCATTGGGCAGACGGCACGTTATTTGATTTGATTTCCATTCGAAAAAGAGCGCATGAAGTCGGTGCCAAACTCATCATCGACGGAACCCAAAGTGTGGGTGCCCTTCCATTTTCTGTCAAAGAGATTCAGCCAGATGCGCTGATTGTAGGCGGGTATAAATGGCTGTTAGGTCCCTATTCTATTGGGATGGCATATTACGCTGATACGTTTAACGACGGACAACCCCTAGAATACAACTGGATCAATAGAAAAAACAGTGAGGATTTTAGTCAGCTGATTAACTATCAAGACGAATACCAACCCAAAGCTGATCGATTTTCGGTAGGAGAATCGAGTAATTTTATACTCCTTCCTATGCAAATCAGAGCCCTAGAACAATTATTGGAATGGGGTATTCAAAATATTCAAGACTATTGCGATTCAATTTCTGTAACAGCCATTCAGCAATTACGTGACAAAGGCTGTTTTATAGAACACGCCGATTTCCGTTCTAAGCATCTCTTTGGAGTGTATCTCCCTGATCATCTTGAGATGGATACTGTCAAAGACCGCTTTCGCGAAAGCGGAATCTCCGTAGGCATCCGTGGTGAAGCGATTAGAGTCGCTCCCCACGTGTATAA
>CAYGQJ010000058.1:0-11085 GCA_964351845.1 uncultured Flavobacteriaceae bacterium
AATACGGTGCAAGCCATCAAAGTCCTTTCGATCAATGAAGCAGATCAAGGGTTTTTATCTCGAATCTATACGGCACCTGAATTTGCCTACACCATCACCGATCTCAATACGTTAGATTACAGTAAAATTCCTGATTACAACTTTATTATTCTCAACGAAGTCAAAGCACCTTCACAAGCACTCACCAATGCACTCGCTACTTTTGTGGGGAATGGCGGGAGTGTGTTATGTATTTTAAACGAATCAGGAGAAGCGTCTAATTACACTGCGTTATTAGCACGTTTAGGAGGGCTACAAGTAGGCGATGTATACGAACGTGGCCGTCTGGTCACGACCATCAATTATGATCACCCGCTGTATCGGGCTGTTTTTGATGGTCGGATTAAAAATTTCCAATACCCGTCTGTGAGTAGTGGATTTGCGATTACGAATGGAGAAGCCATTTTAGACTTTGAAGATGGAAGCGCTTTCATTACAGGAAAGGATAAAGTATATGCGGTTGCTGGCGGACTAAGCGCAGCCAATTCTAATTTTCAGAACTCGCCTTTGATTGTCCCTACCTTATATAATATGGCAAAGCAAAGTCTCTCCTTGCCTACCTTATATTTTACAAACGGAATTTCCAATACCTATGATATTCCTGCGGTGTTGCAAGAGGATGGAATTTTGTCGCTTGCAAACATAGAGACGCCTGATAAAACACAGATTCCGTTGCAACGTACCTTTGGCAATAAAGTTACGATCACAACCCAAGAATACCCTGAAAAAGCAGGAATTTACAACGTTCTGAACAAGGATAACATTCTCCAGCAAATAAGCTATAATTACGATAGAGGCGAGAGTGTTTTACGCTATCAAAACCTACAAGCCACAGAAGGTGTGAGTTACAACACCTCTGTTGCCACATTATTTGACACGCTTAAAGAAGCAAACAGTATCCAATCGCTTTGGAAATGGTTTGTTATTTTTGCATTAGTATGCTTACTATTAGAAATGCTTATCTTAAAATTCTTTAAATGAACGCACTCATAAAAGCGGCCACCATTATTGATAGTAAAAGTTCGCACCACGGCACTACGGTCGATATTCGTATTAAGTACGGAAAAATCAGATTAATTGGTCAGAATTTATCTCAGGAAAAAGGCGAGAAACTCATTCAAAAAGAAAATCTATATGTCTCACAGGGTTGGTTTGACAGCAGTGTGAGCATCGGGCAACCGGGATATGAAGAACGCGAAACCATCGATAATGGTTTGACCGTAGCCGCCAAAAGTGGTTTTACAGGCATTGCGATTAATCCAAACACCTACCCTATTTTAGATACAAGTTCTGATATTACATTTGTCTCAAAAATGGGCGAAGGTCATGCCACGAGTATCTTTCCTATAGGTGCGCTTACGCGAAATAGTGAAAGCGTGGACCTCGCAGAGTTGTATGACATGCAACAATCGGGCGCCGTCGCTTTTGGAGACTACCAGCGTGCGATTTCTAATCCGAATCTTTTGAAAATTGCATTACAATACACTCAAGGATTTAACGGACTCGTACTTTCATTCCCGCAGGAAGATAAAATTGCAGGGACCGGGAAAATGAATGAAGGGATTACTAGTACAGGCATCGGACTTAAAGGCATTCCTGCTATCGCCGAAAGTTTACACATTGCCAGAGACTTACATATTTTAGAATATACAGGCGGGAAATTACACATCCCTACCATTTCTACCGCTGCTTCTGTGGCACTGATTAAAGACGCAAAAAGCAAAGGACTGGATGTAAGCTGTAGTGTGGCCATTCACAATCTGTTTTATACAGATCAAGCGTTGCTTGATTTTAATACGCATTATAAAGTCCTACCCCCGCTTAGAACCCAAGAAGATGTAGACGCACTAATCGCAGGGATTAAAGACGGCACGATCGATATGGTGACGAGCGATCACAATCCACTGGATGTAGAACGCAAGCAAGTGGAGTTTGACAATGCTGCTTTTGGCACCATTTCGCAGGAAGCGACTTTTGGCGCATTACTGACGCTTGTCAGTGAGAAAAAAGCCGTACAGCTTTTAACCAATGGCCGCGAGCGATTCACTCAAACATCCTTTCCTATCGAAAAAGACACGGACGTCAATCTTACGTTATTTACCACCAAAGGCAGTTACACTTTTGGTCAAGAGCATATTTTATCAAAATCTAAAAACGCCTGTTTTCTAGGAGCAAAACTCAAAGGAAATGTCTTCGGAATCATGGCAAATCAAAAAATAGTACTCAAGTAATATGGATGAAAATACCATCTTTGAAGGAAAAACAGCCGCAGCATTGAGCTATATTACCTTTGTGGGTTTAATCATTGCTTATTTTATGAATAGCGAAGTTAAAAACCCATTTGCAGCGTTTCACATTAGACAATCCTTAGGGCTGACACTGAGTTATTTTTTAATTATGATTCCGTTGAGTATGCTGGATATTCCGATGGCTTCTATCGGATTCTTTATTGTCTTTTTTGTCTTATGGCTGTATGGGATTATTTCGGCATTTCAAGGACATGTACGTCCACTGCCTTTAGTCGGTGCCTTTTATCAAAAGGTGTTTACTTCGAAGTAACACTTTGGAATGTTCCTATCGTAAAAAGTAACTTCATACAACATATTACGTCTTACTTGTAGTAATCACTAATACATCATAAATTAATGACCTCCATTAACGACGATAAAACAATTGCTTCTATTAGTTATTTAACGTGGATTGGTCTTATCATAGCTATGGTGATGAACGATTCTCAAAAAAGTGATTTAGCATCCTATCATATACGTAATATGATAGGGCTCTCACTCTTATCTGCTGGCTTTACAGTTTTAAACTGGCTTGGATTATCACTCTTACCTTTAAGCCCATTTATTATTATCCTAGCTATACTATGGCTTATAGGGTTGGTAGGTGCTTTAAAAGGAAAAAAACAAGAGATCCCCGTTCTAGGAAAGTTTTTCCAAGATTGGTTTAAAAGCATTTAATTCTTGCTATTTTTATGTTCTAAAATAATAAAAAAGATATTCCCATTTTAAAGCATCTTTTTAGTATCCATATACCATAACATAATGAAATCACTTTCCTTAGAACATATCATCCAAAAACCCACCAAAACAGTAGCAGGAAAATCGCCTTTACTCTTATTATTACACGGCTACGGAAGTGATGAGAATGATCTTTTTAGCTTTGCATCTGAACTTCCAGAGCATTATTTTATTATTTCTGCGAGAGCGCCTATTGCGATGCAACCCTATGGTAATGCGTGGTATGCGATCACCATCGATCATGAGGGTGTAAAAACTTCAGACAACGAAGCTGCTATAGTCTCTAGAGACTTGATTGCCACCTTTATCACCGAAGCCGTTACCGAATATGACCTCGACCCTTTTAATGTAACCTTACTTGGTTTTAGTCAAGGCACTATTTTAAGTTATGCTGTGGCCCTCACCTATCCTGAGAAAGTGAAAAATGTGATTGGTTTAAGTGGCTATATCAATGAAGCTATTATTGATCTAAAGTCGGCAGCCTCCTATGCGCATCTGAATATCTATAACTCACATGGTACCGTAGATCAGGTGATTCCTATTGATGCTGCCCGTCAAACACCTGGATACCTCAGCAAATTAGGTATAGAAAGTTCGCTGAGTGAATTCCCTGTCGGACACGGCGTACATCCCACCAACTTTTATGAATTTAAAGAATGGTTGTTGAAGCGGTAAGCGATCATTTGGTTTATGAAAATATTTTTGAAAGCAAAAACAAACAACATAAATTATGCACTACTAGCAATAAAACTATTAGTAGTGATCATGTTTGTTGGAAATTTAATAGCTGGAATTATTAAAATCCAATTTTATTTTAAAGTTACTGGGAATTACGATGGTATTAACTCTTTATTCGATTCATACCTCTTATATTCTTTTTTTAGACAAATGATTTTCTTGTCTATTCCAATGATTGGGATTTTTTTAAAAAATAAAGTAGGTTGGGTATTCATTATTTCTTATTTCTATTTTTTATTAACCAACATCCTATTTTCTATAGGTTTATTTGATTATAAGATAAATAATGAAATTATTATAACATTTGCTGTTAGTATAACACTTCTATCGCTTGTATTAATCCTATTAAACAAAAAAAGAATATACCTATCTGCCTATAAAATTATGCCAAGCACATTAATAGCATATAATATAGCTGGATGTATTATTGGTGTTTCTATGACTATTTATTTGGCGTATGCGAGAGGTTAAGTACCTAGATATCTACTCCCATAGACATAAGGATTTTAGTTTGACTTGGTCCGCTTTCGCGAAAGCGTATACAACAGTATTTTCCGCAAATGAGTAACAATCCCAAAAATAGCGTGTCCTTATGTGAAACCATACTTCATGAAACCATCTATTTTTATTGCTTGTCTATTTTTTATAACGGTTGCTTGCCAACAAAAAAAGGAAAACCTTACGCCGTCCAAGAAAGAGTTCTCGATTGTAAAAGACTCCTTAACGACTCGATTGCAAAATGCAAATAAAGACGGGGAATTAGTCGGTTTTTCAGTGGCGATTATAGATCAGGATCAGGTGGTATACACGGAAGGTTTTGGCTACGCAGATTCAAAAAACAAGAAAACATACCACCCCAATACCATTCAAAATATAGGGTCTATTTCAAAAACATTGATTGGAATTTCTTTATTGAAAGCGCAGGAGTTAGGAAAACTCCATATAGATGATCCTATCAACAAATACCTGCCATTTGACGTTACAAACCCTACGCATCCTAACACAGCTATAACCCTACGCCAACTAGCAACCCATACGTCGTCCATACGTGATTATGAAGAAAATTATCTAAAAGCCTTTATTCTTGAAAATGACACCATCGCTAAAGATGAAGTTCCTTTTACACACTTTCAAAAACCCGATAAGAGAGTTTCGCTTTTAGATTTTTTAGAAGCTAATTTTTCTACAAAAGGCAAATGGTACACACCAGAGATGTTTTCAGAACATACCCCTGGAAGCACCTTTGAATACTCCAATTTTGGTGCAGACCTATGTGCTTTAGTGATCCAAGAAGCAACAGGGATGTTGTATAAAGATTTTACGCAGAAGTATATTCTAGATCCGTTGCAGATGGAGAATTCTGGTTGGGCGATTAAAGATCTAGACGACTCAAAACGTTCTAAATTTTATCTGTATAAAGGACAAAAAATAGCAGATTACACCTGTATTACCTATGCGAATGGCGGTTTATTTACATCTAATGAAGATCTGAGCACCTTTCTTTCTGAACTTATGAAAGGGTATCAAGGAAAAGGGACCTTACTCTCTCCTGAGAGTTACAAGGTGTTCTTTAAAAAACATTTTGAAACTAATCTTAAAGAAAAAGGTAGAATAAATCTAGGGTTATTTGTAGCCTACAATAATGATTTTATTGGTTCTACCGACTTATTAATTGGTCACAATGGGTCAGATTTGGGATCGCTAGCCATGATGTATTTTAATCCAGAAACCAATATTGGAAAAGTGCTTATGTTCAATACAGACATTGATTATAAAGAGGATGTTGTGGTTCCCTATATCAAAGAGGTTTGGAAAACCGTACTTGAATTTGAAAATAAATTCAAGTAAAGAGTTAACATTCATACCTAAAAAACCTGTCTTTGCTTAGATTTTTAAAAATTAGTCGCTGGTAAGAATTAATTTTCGTTTTACTTTAGTACTTTGTCCTACGTAAACGTAGTAATACCAATTTAATCATAAAATGTCGCAATGTCAGCTTGTTCTTTTTCATTCTAAATTCCTTACTCATATATCCCGTAGCTATGGCTATGCAATAAAATCGTAGCGTCTTTAGAATAAAAAACAACCACGCCTTGGACACGACATTTTAAAATTAAATTGGTCTAAGAGCACTACGTACTATTCATTCTAACACGAAACCATGCAAAACATTCAATTTCCTGTTCAATTCGAATTTAAAATTTCTACACTTGCCAATGATTTTAAGGCCACAGACGCTAGTGGAAAAACGATCGCCTATGTGCGTCAAAAAATGTTTAAACTCAAAGAGGATATTCAGATTTTTAACGACGAATCAAGAACAAAACAAAATTACAGAATCAAAGCTGATAAATGGTTAGACTTCTCTACGGCCTATTCTTTTTATGAAGAAGGCACACCTAAAAGTTTTGGAAAAGTAGTCCGTAAAGGGTGGCGATCTATCTGGAAAGCACAATACCAAATCATTGATCAGCATGAAAAACAACAATATGCAGTAAGTGAAGAAAATGCATGGGTTAAAGTAGGCGATTCTTTGCTTGGTGAAATTCCGATCTTGGGGATATTTACTGGCTATTTATTCAACCCTTCCTATATCGTGGAGAATATGAGTGGTAAACCGATTATCAAGCTAAAAAAACAAGCTTCTTTCTTTGGTAGAAAATTTGAACTTACCAAATTAGGCGAGTTAGATGCCGATGACGATGATAGAGTAATGTTAAGTCTTATGATGATGATTTTATTAGAGAGACGAAGAGGATAGTCTTTTTTGAAATATGCGCTATACCCTATATATATTTGGCATTTTGAGTTGTAAAAACTAAGAGAAGTACCCATGAAAGATTTTTTGCAATTAAAGAAAAATTTAAAAAAAGACTTTTCGAATTTACCTGCGATTAGAGTTTCTGTTTTGGGAGATACGTCTACTCAATTTTTAACACAGGCTTTAAAGGGCTTAGGATATGATCATGGGTATCATTTTGACATACAGGAAGCTGATTTTAATCAAATAAAGCGGCAGGTGTATGATTTTTCCTCTGAATTGTATGCATACCAACCCGAAATAGTCATCCTGTTTCAATCGTCGCACAAACTATTAGAAAAGTATAATAAAACCGCTCCTGAAGCACATACGTTACTTGCCTCTGATGAATTACAGGAAATAGAAAACATATACCAACAACTAACAAGTACACTTGACACCACGGTCATTTACTATAACTATACAGAAATTGATGATGCTGTTTTTGGTAATTATTCAACTAAAATAGCCTCATCATTTTTATTTCAATTACGAAAACTCAATTATGAGTTGATGTTATTTGCTGCTGAAAAAACAAACGTACATCTCGTTGATCTTTCTTCCATTCAAAATCAAGTTGGAAAGGCTCATTTTTTCCAACCTAAAATTTATATAAATACTGAGATGGTCTTGAGTATTGAGGTATTGCCTAAGGTAGCCTCAAAAACGATGGATGTTATTAATAGTTTACAAGGCAAGATTAAAAAGTGTTTGGTACTCGATTTGGACAATACCCTATGGGGAGGTGTTATTGGCGATGATGGTATCGAAAACATCCAAATTGGGAATTTAGGGATTGGGAAAGCATTTTCAGAATTTCAACAGTGGGTAAAGAAATTAAAAGATAGAGGAGTAATTATTGCCATTTGCAGTAAAAATACAGATGCTATTGCCAGAAAACCTTTTGAGGAGCATCCGGATATGGTATTACGCTTAGCTGATATTTCTGTTTTTGTTGCCAATTGGGACAATAAAGCAGACAACATTCGACACATCCAAAACATCTTAAACATAGGTTTTGATTCCATGGTATTTCTGGATGATAATCCATTTGAAAGAAATATGGTGAGAGAACATATTCCTCAAATTTGTGTTCCTGAGTTACCCGATGACCCTGCAGATTATTTAGAATACGTATATGGCTTACATCTTTTTGAAACGAATTCATTTTCAAATGAAGACAAAGAGCGAACCAAATTATACCAAACAAGTGCAAAAAGAGCCAGTAGTCAGCAAAAATTTACAAATGAAGATGATTTCTTACAAAGTTTAGATATGCTTTCAAAAGTCGAGCCTTTTAATGAATTTAATGCTCCTAGAGTCGCGCAACTCTCACAGCGTTCAAATCAGTTTAATCTCAGAACGGTACGTTATACGCATGCTGAGATTACGAAACTCAGTACCGCAAAAGAAGATCATACATTCACATTTACATTAGAAGATAAATTTGGTGATAGCGGGCTTGTGTGTGTTGTGATTTTAAAAAAGGAAAATGATCAAACATTATTTATAGATTCTTGGTTTATGAGCTGTCGAGTTCTCAAACGAGGAATGGAATGTTTTGTATTGAATACTATTGTCAATTCTGCAATAAAGAGTAATTTTACTACGATTAAAGGGGAATATATCCCTACGCTCAAGAATGAAATCGTAAAAGATCATTACCCAAATTTAGGCTTTAAAAAACAAGATAAATACTGGGTAATCCATCTACCAGACTATCAACACAAAGATAGTTTTATAACAAAAAAAGATAGTTTGTAATGACACGGAGTGAATTATTAGAACAGATTAATATCATTTTCAAAAACACGTTAGATAACGAAACATTAGTCATTGAAGAAACTACCAATGCAAATGATGTTGACGAATGGGATTCTCTAAGCCATGTATTAATTGTCGTAGAAATTGAAAAGCATTTTAAAGTACGGTTTACGTCAAGAGAAATTCGGGCATGGCAAAATATACGTGATGTCCTCAATGGTCTAGAAGAAAAAGGCGCATGATTTTTAGTTCACTTCCTTTTTTAAGCTTCTTTATCATCCTATTTCTGATATATTATGTGGTATTAAAAGGAAAGGTCAAAGCTCAGAATCTACTCTTATTCCTTTCGAGTTACGCTTTTTATGGGTATGTCAACTGGAAAATGATTCCTTTGTTATTGAGTGTAACAGCCATCATTTTTTTCTTGGGGAAATTAATACATAAAACCACCAATTATAAAAAAGCTTCTTCGTATACCACCCTCGGTGTTTTATTTGCCGTAGGGCTTTTAGTGTACTTTAAATATTTTAATTTCTTTATTGATTCATTTACTTCTTTCCTAAACCACATAGGTTTACAAACAGGGAATTGGACATACACAATTATTATTCCGCTAGGAATCAGCTATTTTTCGTTTAAACTAATAAGCTATGTGATTGAGGTACATCGTAAAAAAATAGCACCTAGCACTGATTTTATTGCCTTCTCGACCTACATTGCTTTTTTTCCAACCCTATTATCTGGCCCCATAGATAACCCTTCTTTTTTTATTCCTCAATTACAGAAGAAACGGTCGTTCAACTATTCGTTAGTTGTGGATGGTTGTCGGCAAATTCTTTGGGGATTATTTCAAAAATTAGTGATTGCAGATAATTTATCACTCGTCATACATGAGATCTGGTCAGATATACCCAACCAAAGCGGAAGCACGCTACTAGTTACTGCTATGCTTTTTAGCATACAATTGTACACTGATTTTTCAGGGTATTCGAATATTGCCATTGGCTTAGGAAAAATGCTAGGATTTCAAATTACTCAAAATTTTGATTATCCCTTCTTTTCAAGAAACATTTCAGAGTTTTGGCGTAAGTGGCATATCTCACTGACGTCTTGGTTGACAAACTATATATTCATTCCTTTAAACATCAAGTTTAGAGACCTTGGAGCACTAGGGATCATGCTAGCCATCCTAATTAACATGTTGGTCGTAGGTATATGGCACGGAGCTAATTGGACATTTGTTGTTTTTGGTTTGTACAATGGGCTCATTTTTATTCCAATTATTTTATCAGGTGCGTTCTTAAAGAAAAAAAAATCCAAACTGACCAAATTCGGTTTACCAACCTTAGGTGACTTTTTTAAAATGATACGCACGTTCCTGCTTATCACGTTGGGACTCATCCTATTTAGAGCAGATCATATTCCAGATGCATGGCTGTACTTCAAAGGTATTTTTAATGCCTCCTTACTTTCTTTTGATGTTGTACCCGATGTGATTCTAAAAACCATAATCCCTATAAGTTTTGCTTTACTTATGTTTGTCATAGAGTGGTTTTACAGGGACACGTCATATCCTCTTGCTCGTTTTGGAGTAAAGTGGGCTAGGCCTCTAAAGTGGTCTCTGTATTCATTTATTATTTTTGTGATTATCGTATTTATGCAAACGGAAGAGACACCTTTCATTTATTTCCAATTCTAAAGCGCTATGAGGAAATTTATCACAACACTACTATCCTTTGGAGTATTCGCACTACTCTTTTTTATGATTGCAGTATATGTATGGGGAAATAGCTCGCATCCCTTATTAAAATCAAATTTGGTGTATAAACAAGAAACCACGGGGCATCTCAATTCGCGACTTAAAGAAGTGAAGGACATTGAAAATATAGATCTCCTTTTCTTAGGATCATCGAGTACGTATAGAGGGTTTGATCCGAGGATATTTGAAGCGAATGGATTTTCATCATTCAACCTTGGTTCTAGCGCACAGACCCCTATTCAAACAAAAGTATTGCTTAAAAGGTATTTAGAAACAACCCGTCCAAAACAGATCATCTATGCCATAAATCCTACATTACTTTCTATAGACGGCGTCGAATCTGCTTTGGATATCATCGCAAATGACACATCAGATCATAATTCTGCAGCAATGGCAATGACCGTAAATCATGTCAAGGTATATACCACATTTACGTATGCGGCTATACAACAATTGTTAGGGCAAAAGACATCCTACCAACAAGAAAAAGTAAAAGGACCCGACACTTATATATCTGGAGGGTTTGTGGAAAGGAAAATGCAGTACTTCGATCCCAAAACAATAAACATAAAGAAAACAAAAGACACCCTCCTACAGTATCGAGATGACCAATTAAAAGCGCTTGATGACATCATCACTCTTATCAAAGAAAAAGACATTCAATTGATCCTTATAAACGCTCCTGTGACCTCCTATGCGTACAACGCGTACACGCCAAAACAACAAGAAGTATTTAAAGAATTAATGAGTTCGTATGGGAATTATATTGATTTTAATACCGTTTTAAAACTAAATGATTCTTTACACTTTTTTGATCAATATCATTTAAATCAACATGGAGTCGAGCTATTTAATAAAAAAGTCATTGATCTTATCAAGCAATAAGCTCTAGAGACTGCGCTTTGGATACGGTTTTTTACAATGAAATGGGTATTCCAAATTTTTGAAAACAACCACCC
>CAYGQJ010000058.1:11185-31331 GCA_964351845.1 uncultured Flavobacteriaceae bacterium
GGATACGGTTTTTTACAATGAAATGGGTATTCCAAATTTTTGAAAACAACCACCCTCTTCCAGGTGCTTGATTTTATACTTTAAGTAACCCAAAAAATAACGTAAAATCAGCGATCTACTTGAATTACTTCCAAATTATCAATCTTCCCAGCATCTACGGTAAAGCGCAACATGGTGCGAACTTTATGAAAACCGTGCTTCCCAATCGCACCTGGGTTCATGTGAAGGAGGCCTAGTTTTTTATCGGGTATTACTTTTAAAATATGGCTATGACCACATATAAATAATTTAGGTGGATTGGCACGAATCGCTTCGCGAATCGCCGGCGAATAACGCCCTGGATAGCCTCCAATGTGTGTAATCCACACATCGACCCCTTCACATACAAAACGGTTGTTTAACGGGAATTCTTGACGTGCTTCACTATCATCTATATTTCCAAAAACAGCCCGTAAGGGTTTGATCTTTTTAAGGGCGTCGGTTACTTTTAAATCGCCAATATCACCTGCATGCCACACCTCATCTGCCTGCTGTGCATGCCCTAAAATATGATCATCTATATAACTATGGGTATCACTGAGAAGGAGTATTTTTTTCAAAAGATAGATTTATGAGGTATGACGGTTAGCTATTCAAAATATCCTCACCGATTAATTTGTTTTTTATACGCTTTCGCGAAAGCGTATATTTGTTCAAAAATAAGACACTTTGCGGTATTTTTTACAACTATCTTACAATGGAACTCCCTATCACGGATGGCAACGCCAACCCAATGCGGTTACCGTGCAACAAACCATTGAAGAAGCGCTGTCTACGCTTTTACGCACGCCTACAACCATTATGGGCGCCGGAAGGACAGATACGGGGGTGCATGCCCACATGATGTATGCACACGTAGATATACCGCACGAAAGTGAAAATAAGGATCCTAACGACACTTTGGAGGGTGCTGTATCTGCTTTCGCGAAAGCGGACCTAACAAAACTCACCTATAAACTCAATAATTTTTTACCGCCGAGTATTGCCATTCAAAACATCCTGCCTGTAAAAGAGGATGCGCATGCACGCTTTGATGCGACCTATAGATCTTATGTATACAAAATACATTCGCACAAAAATCCGTTTACACAAGAGCGTGCTTTTTATTATAAAATTCCGCTAGATTTGGAACGTATGCAAGAAGCATCAGAGATCTTAAAGACCTATACCGATTTTGAGTGTTTTAGCAAGTCAAATACTGATGTCAACACCTATCTTTGTGCTATTAAAGAAGCTAGGTGGTCACAGATTGATAATGAGTACCATTTTACCATCACCGCAGATCGTTTTTTACGGAATATGGTACGAGCGATTGTAGGTACATTGATAGCAATAGGGCAAGGCAAACAACCGGTTTCTTGGATGCATGAAGTGATTAAAGGTAAGAATAGAAGTCTCGCAGGGGCTTCGGCACCAGCACATGGGTTATACCTTACCGATATTGGATACCCAAAACATATATTTATAGACTAATGGCAGATAGCAAAGGAAAAGCATTTGATACAAAACTCTTTAAGAGATTATTGCGATTTGCAATACCTTATAAATGGCAATTGTATATCGCTGCTATTGCTGCCATCTTATTGTCTGTATTTGCGGCCCTAAATCCTTTCTTTATGAAGGATGCTATCGATATAGGGATCGCACAAAAAAAACCTGAAAGCCTGATTTACTTTATCACCATGATGGGATTAGTCCTTTTGGGGCAAGTGATTTTTCAATTGTTATTTATTTATTTTTCTAACTGGATAGGACAACAGGTGATCCGCGATATCCGGGTGAAACTGTTTGAGCATATGCTTCAATTTAAAATGCAGTATTATGACACTTCTGCTGTTGGAAGACTGGTGACACGTGCTGTAGGAGATATAGAAACCATTGCAAGTATTTTTAGTCAAGGACTCTTTATGATCATTGCAGACTTACTCAAAATGGGCGTTGTTTTAGGGTTTATGTTTTGGGAAAGTTGGCACCTTACGCTTATTGTTTTAGCTGTTTTTCCTGTAATACTGTATGCAACTAGAGTTTTTCAACGGGCCATGAAGGTTGCTTTCGAAGAGGTTCGCACACAGGTATCTAATTTGAATACATTTGTTCAGGAGCGTGTGACAGGAATGAAAATCGTACAGATTTTTAACCGCGAGAAGATTGAGCATAAAAAATTTGGAGCCATTAATAAAAAGCATATGGATGCTTGGAATAAAACGGTATGGTATAATTCATTCTTTTTTCCTATTGCCGAAATGTGTACCTCTATCACTATTGGACTTGTTGTATGGTATGGAGGACTGCACGTAGCAGAATCTGACGCAATTACATTAGGAGTTATTACAGCTTTTATCAGCTACATCCAAATGCTATTTACACCGCTGCGTCAGATAGCAGATAAGTTTAATACGCTTCAAATGGGTATGGTGGCTGCTAATCGTGTTTTTACAATTCTTGATACCGAGTCACAAATTAAAGATGTAGGAACCAAAGAACTGAAAAATGTAACGGGTAAAATCACATTTGATAACGTACGTTTTAGCTATGTTTCTGATGAAGAAGTACTAAAAGGTGTTTCTTTTACCGCAGCCCCTGGGCAGACCATCGCGATTGTAGGGTCTACGGGCGCTGGAAAGTCGACGATTATTAATTTATTGAGTCGTTTTTATGAGATAGATAGTGGTCGCATTACTATAGATGACACTTCTATTGCCGACATCAAATTAAAAGAATTAAGAAAAGAAATAGCGGTCGTACTTCAAGATGTATTCTTGTTTGCAGATTCTATTCTTAACAATATTACACTCAATGATCCTTCTATTTCTGAAGAGACCGTGATTGCTTCTGCAAAAGCGATAGGAGTTCATAAATTTATCTCCAGCCTCCCTGATGGATATCATTATAATGTAAAAGAGCGCGGCGCTATGCTTTCTAGTGGTCAACGACAACTCATTGCTTTTTTACGTGCTTATGTAAGTAATCCATCGATATTGATTCTAGATGAAGCCACCTCTTCTGTTGATTCGCATAGCGAGCAGCTTATCCAAAAAGCGATTGGGAAAATCACAAAAGGGCGTACTTCGATTGTTATAGCACACCGTCTAGCTACCATTAAGAAGGCAGATCTTATTATGGTCATGGATAAAGGAAGAGTAGTAGAAAAAGGCACCCACAAAGAGCTACTTAAAAATGAAGGAGGGCCTTACCAAGCCCTTTACGAAGCACAATTTACGGAAGTAGCAGCTTCGTTGTAAGGCATGCTGTTTAGAGTTATTGTTCTCGATAAGTGACAAGAGTAATCTCTTCAGATTTTCCACGTAACTGGACTTTTCCTATGGTTTCTTTTTGGAGTCCTTCTGGTAATTTATAAACAATATCCGCAAATTCACTTGAGGTAAGAATATCTACTTGATGTTCATTACAACATGCTTGAATACGTGCTGTGGTATTGAGTACATCGCCAGAAAAAGCAATATCTCTTTTGATCTTTCCTAACTCCCCTACCATCACAGCTCCGTAATGTAATCCCACTTTAAATGTGGGTACAAAGCCATATTCCTTTAGATAATACGCTTCTCTCCTTATGATGGCATCCCGCATTCTATAGAAGCACCGTAAGGCATTTGCTTTTCGGAGTCCGTTTTTCATTTTCCAAGTAACCACCACTTCATCTCCTACGTATTGATAGACTTCGCCTTGACTTTTTTGTATAGGGGAAGCAATATCATTAAAAAACTCTTTGAGGAAATGGAAATATTTTTCTTCGCCTATGGCTTCGGCAATTCCTGTAGCATTTCTAATATCGGCAAACATAAAAATACGGCGTTCACGCTTAGGGCTAAAATATTTCCCTTTAAGGTAATCTGGAAAAACACCAGGGCCATACTTATCGTTGATCATAAAAACAATCATTGTCCCTATAACGATAAACAGCCAGATAATAAGGTTTTTTATGAATAACCAGCCTACGAAAAACAATTTTATCGCAGCGACTACTTTTTTGCTATGAAAAGGCTCGCCTAAATAATCACTATAAAAAAAGGCACTTCCTATTAAGCTCACAATACCTGCGACCACTATATAGGTTAATGCAATAATGATCAATGCTTTCCAAAAGGCATACTTTCTCAGGCTCCGCTCCATCAGGTTAAGTGTGACTGTTCCTCCTATAAGTCCTGCAATAACAGAAACTACGAGGTTAGCTGTAAAAGCTAGGGTAAAATCAAAATCTGATGTTAACGCATTATTATCGAGTAGTGTCAGGTATTCATAAAAAAAAATGACATTAGAAATAAGTACCCAGGAAAAGAGTACCCAAAAAGCCCTTTTTGTGTAATACCAAAATTCTTCTTTAGAAAATGTATTCATTCTTATTTTTATTGCTTTCGCGAAAGCGTACTACTACTGTAAACTATCTTTTACAACTTTAATAGCTTGTTTAATAGTATCTCCATTAATAGAATCTTTGACTGCTTGGGCTGCTTCTCTTAACGCTTTTTGTGCCTCAGCTTGTTCTTTCATTAATTTAAAAAGCTCTATATCTGTATCGGCACCCGTCTTTATCACCACAACACTAATAACAGCAAAGATGATCATAGATAAAATAAATATGGAAGACATTAATAAAATAAACAATCCTAATTTTAAAATGGTATTTCCCATATCTAACTCAAACAAACGCTTTAATACATAGGTCATATACCCTACCATAATAAGGGGTGATAATATGCTAATTATTTGATAGGCTGTTTGGTTCCATATAGTAAATAATGTTAGTGTCGTTGTGATTAAAGCGATATGCGAATACCCATACAGATAAATGACAAAATGCTCCACCAAGTTGAATTTTTTATAATTCCAAAAGACGACTCTAGAAAGTATAGCAAGAAAAGGAATCATGGCAAAGTATACAACAGACTGATAATCTATCATTTTCTTTAATATTCCAGATGTCATGTTTTTTTGGAACTCTGCAACTTCCCCTGTATAAAAACTCGTTTGTGCTTCGATCATATCCTCCATAAACCAGTTTTTTATCACAAAAGCAGATACTCCTGCTACGGTAATAGCTACAGCAAAATAACTAAAGGCTGGAAGGTATTTTTTACGCATCCCTTTCATATACCCCCCTATAACATCTTCGGGCCTTTTAAAGAGTGTCAGAAAAGTTCTCAGGAATGCATTTTCAATATTCAAAAAGCGATCTATAAAATCTTCAAAGAGATTGCGCCATGTGATACGATTATACACACGCTTACCTCCGCAATTTGGACAAAAGCGTTGATCTAATGCAAGAGGTTCATTACAATTAATGCAGGTGTCACTTACTTCAAGAAGTTCTTGCTTGCGTTTTGCTACTTTTCCCATAGGAAATGATTTGATCCGTTAGTGATGACAAGGTAAGATAATGTGTCTAGCTTCCAAAAAGTAAAATCGTATCCTTAATCCTTTTTGTCAATAGTCGTATGCTATCTACTTTAAGACTATCGCTGGTTATCTTGGCGGCTTCTTTTAATGCTTTCTGATGCTCTTTCATTACTTCTATTTTTTCTATAAACGTATCAAAAGCACCTATTTTAAAGAGTATAAAGCTACTTAAACCGAAAAAAATTGTACCAATTACACCAGATACAACAAGAAAAAGCAATGTTTTTAATACTATTTTTTTTATGGTTAAATCAAAAAGACGCATTAATACATAAGCGGTATATCCCACATATAAAAATGATAATACAAAACTAACCATGACTTGTATAACATCTGACCAGATAAAGACTATGGATGCGACAGAGGCAATAATTTGTGTGTGCGAGTACACATATAAATAAATCACCACATGCTCTATAAAATTATATTTTTTATAATTCCAAAATACTATTATTGAAATCAAAGCAAATAATGGGATTGTAGTGAATGTAACAATGGATTGATACTCAAATATCCAATTAACCACGTCCATCACAGCATCTAGATCAGGGGTATTGTTAGCTTTGGCAGACTCTTTAAGCAGGGCATCATCAAGAAACCATTTTCTAAAAACGAAAGTAAATAAACTTGTAACAGTAAGAGAAATTGCAAAATAACTGAAGGCAGACAGATAGCGTTTACGCAAACCATCTATATAGCCCCCTATTACATCCTCGGGTTTTGTAAAAAGGGCAACAAAAGTTCTTATAAAATTATTTTCAATATTTAAAAAACGATCTGCAAAATCTTCGGTGAGATTACTCCAGTTTAAACGATTATACATCCTTTTTGCGCCGCAACTTGGACAAAAGGCTTGATCTAAATTCAATGGAGTGTCACAGTTTTTACACCGATCAGAAATGGTAGGAAGCTGTTCTTTCTTCTTTTCTTTTTTCTTCTTAAGTTTTTTAGGCTTTTTAGGCAGTGTTTCTTCTTTTGAGAGTACTTCTTCTTCCATATACTTAGCTTAAATCTGACGTAATTAATTCTCGTAATTCATCAATGGTTTTATAGCGTACAAATTCTCCATTCTTGACATAGCTAATCTCTCCAGACTCTTCACTTACAACCAGCGCCAATGCATCTGTTTTTTCTGTAATACCAATCGCAGCCCTGTGTCTCAGTCCAAAGCGCAGTGGAATTTTTTCTTGTGTCACAGGCAAAATGACTCGCGTAGCTGTTATAGTATTATCTTCTATAATCATAGCACCATCGTGGAGTGTAGAATTTTTATAAAAAACACTCTCTATAATAGGTCTATTAACCGCGATGGCCATCGCATCTCCTGTAGCTTTTACAAACTCTAAGCTTGTGGTTCTTCTAATGATAATAAGCGCTCCAGAGCGTATCTCTCCCATATTGACACACGCATCTAATATCGCATTCACATCTATCTCTAAAATTTGATCATTTTTAGAAAACTGGAAACTTTTAAAAACGCCTTTCCCTCTTGCTAAATTGGCACTCCCAATCATTAATAAGAACTTACGAATCTCTTGTTGGAAAACAACAATCAATGCAAACATCCCTACCCCTATAAATTGCCCAAGGATTGTACTAAGCATTTCCATTTTTAATAGCACGGTAAGTTGCCATATCAAATAGATGACAACAATCCCTATAAATATGTTGATCGCCACCGTTCCTTTAACTAATTTATAGACATAGTAAAGCAAGGTTGCTACTAAGACAATGTCTATAATGTCAAAAACTCTAAAATTTTCAAATATTTCCAAGAAGAATGCTTTGTAGTAAAAGTAACAGAAAAAATGACATCCTAAAACTCAGGGCACAAAAAAACCGCTTTTAGTTCACTAAAGACGGTTTTTCAATATAAGATCATAACGATATTATATATGAATGATAATCTTTCGATTTGTTATTATCTCTGAACTATTCAAGAGTAATAAAATTAAACTTTAAAAATAAGTATTCTAACAGTTAGCACACGTAGGTTTAACGGGCCCATCGTACACTGTAGAAATACAGGTATCAGTAAGACACACCTCGTTGCTCAAATCCGTTATAAATTCTATCATAGGGGTAAGCATATTAGAATCAATACCTCCAGTAACATGAGTTTGTTGCAACTTTGAAATAGTCATTTTATTAAGACTTAAATGCTCTAATTTCTTTTTTTTCATAATACGTAAACTTATATTTATTTTATTGAATAGGCTTTTCCTATTCTATAATCTCTTGTTCCGCATTACTTGTTTTTGTTACCCTAAGATTAAGGTAATAATCTTAGTAAATATAAGCGTGTAATAATCACTTCCATTTGATCCCACAACCCACACTTGGTTTTTGGGTCATGGTTTGGGGTCTACTATTAAATACGTTATCTAATGCTTCCCTCAAATCACGTCCATTTAAAGAAACGCCATTCCCAGGTCGTGATGCGTCTAATTGTCCTCGATACACTAATCGATCATCAGCCCCAAAAAGATAAAAATCCGGAGTACACGCTGCATCATATGCCTTTGCTACTTCTTGGGTTTCATCAAATAGGTATGGAAACGTAAAATTATTTTTACGTGCATTCTCCCACATGGCAGCAGGACCATCTTGTGGATAGGCAATACTATCATTACTACTAATCGCTACAAAACCAAACCCTAATACGCGATAATCATTGGCAACACGTACAATCTCATCAATCACATGAATAACAAATGGGCAATGATTACATATAAACATAACAACTGTACCGCGTTCTCCTCTTATATCCTGATACCTAAATGTATTATTTGTGACCGTATCAATCAGTCTGAAATCGGGAGCTTTTGTACCTAGCTCAATCATATTAGAAGGGGTAAGTGCCATAGTTTTATTAATAAATTAAGTGGTTGTCTATCTATGTCTTAAAGATACACAATGATTTGACGCAAAATCCCCTGTATTGTTACGTTTGTAGTCACTCTTTTATTTTTATATAAATCAATCTCTCTAGCGTCTATTCTTGTTGTGTACGCTTTCGCGAAAGCGTAAAAAAGCCACTTCCCAAAAGTAGAAAGTGGCTTTTACCTAGTGTATCATTTTTATGAGATACCCGTCTTCACGGGTACTATTTAATCATTCCGTACGAACGGTTGATAAAATTAGTTAGCTCTTCACCTTTTAATAAGTTTTGAGAAAGCTTTGCTAGGTCAAAAGATTGTTTGATTAAACGTTCTTTCTTTTTAGCTGTTTTGGTGTTTAAAATTTCTGACACCAACTCATGGTTCGCATTAACTACGAGGTTGTACATATCTGGCATACCTCCCATACCAAACATACCACCGCCGCCACCGCCGCTTTTTTGCATCTCTTTCATACGACGCATAAATTCAGGCTGTGTGATGATAAATGGTGCTGCATTGCTATCCATTGCTTCCATCTGTACGGTATACGAAGTATCTGCAATCGATTCTGTAATTACCGTTTTAAGCGCTTCTTTTTCCTCGTCAGAAAGTTTACTGATTTGTGTCTCTTCTTTCTTGATTAGATTATCTACATGATCGCCATCTACCCGTACAAAAGAAACATTTTCTTTAGTGGTTTCAATCTTTTGGATCAAGTGACTCACAATAGGAGAGTCTAATAAAAGCACCTCATATCCTTTGTCTTTGGCACTTTGGATATAGGCGTGTTGTGCATCTTTATCACTCGCGTATAAAACAATAAGTTTATCATCTTTATCCGTTTGTGTCTCTTTTATTTTCGCTTCAAGTTCTCCCCAAGTAAAGTAGGTGTCATCTACGGTTGGGTATAAAGCAAACGTATCTGCTTTTTCAAAAAACTTATCTTCAGAAAGCATTCCGTATTCAATCACTACTTTAATATCGTTCCATTTCTTTTCAAAATCTTCACGGTCATTAGTGAATAAAGACTTCAATTTATCTGCAACTTTACGGGTAATGTATCCAGAAATTTTCTTTACCGCTCCATCTGCTTGTAAGTAACTACGAGATACATTCAACGGAATGTCTGGAGAGTCAATCACCCCACGAAGCATGGTTAAGAAATCAGGTACAATCCCTTCTACATTATCTGTTACAAATACTTGATTTTGGTATAACTGGATGCGATCTTTTTGCGCATTCATATCCTGTCCAAGCTTTGGGAAATATAAGATTCCTGTAAGGTTGAATGGATAATCTACATTAAGGTGTATATTAAAAAGAGGCTCCTCAAACTGCATTGGGTATAACTCGCGATAGAAGCTTTTATAATCTGCATCTTCAAGGTCAGCGGGTTGTTTTGTCCACGCTGGCGTAGGGTTATTAATAATATTATCTACTTCTTGCGTAGGCGCAGGGTCTTCTTCTTTTGCATCTTCTGGCTTTGGAAGTGTTTCTGTTTTTGTACCAAACTTAATAGGCACAGGCATAAACTTATTATACTTGGTTAAAAGCTCTGTAATACGGCTTTCTTCAAGAAACTCTGTACTATCCTCTGCGATGTGAAGAATGATTTCAGATCCACGTTCTGTTTTATCTGCTTCTACCAAGCTAAACTCTGGAGAACCATCACATGTCCAATGAGCCGCAGGCTCATCTTTGTGAGATTTTGTGATAATCTCTACTTTTTCTGCTACCATAAATGCAGAGTAAAATCCTAATCCAAAATGCCCGATAATTCCTGCATCTTTTGCCCCGTCTTCATACTTGTTTAAGAACTCTTCTGCTCCGGAAAACGCTACTTGATTGATATACTTTTCAACCTCGTCTGCAGTCATTCCAAGACCTTGATCTATGATATGAAGTTTTTTTCCTTCTTTATCTACTTTTACTTCAATAATAGGATTTCCATACTCGACCTTAGACTCTCCTATACTGGTAAGATGCTTTAATTTAAGCGTAGCATCTGTTGCGTTTGAGATTAATTCTCTAAGGAATATCTCGTGATCACTGTATAAGAATTTCTTAATTAGTGGGAAGATATTCTCTACCGACACATTAATTTTTCCTGTTGACATATTTTTATTTTTTGACAATTAGTTGTTTGAGTAGAGACTAGACAAAAAAAATACCAACTTATTGAATATGACAAGATGACATCATAAAAAACACAAAAACCTGAAATAACTACGTATTTCAGGCTTTTGTGTTTTTGGGAGAGAAAGTACACTCCTTATTTCATTTATGCTTGTCCGGTTGGTCCGAAGTTTAAAGGAATGGGTTGTTTCTCGTAATCTTTGATTTCGCCATGTGCAGTTTCAAAACGTTTGATGTTTTCTGCTAATGCTTTGGTCAATCTTTTAGCATGCTGAGGCGTCAGGATGATTCTAGATTTCACTTTGCTTTTGGGGGTTCCTGGCATAATATTTACAAAATCAACGACAAATTCTGATACAGAGTGATTGATAATCGCAAGATTAGAGTAGGTTCCTTGAGCAATGGCCTCATCCAATTCTATATTGATCTGCCCTTTTTTATTTTGAATTTTTTTTTCGTCTGCCATCTTTTATGTATTTCCGCGAAGGTGGAAATCTCACCCTTACCTATCGCGCTGTTATTATTTAATTATTTATGATATCTAGTATACAGATACGTTTAAAACACGAAGGCGGAAATCTCATCCTCACCTATCGCATTATTATTTAATTATTCAACTAATATACAGATACACTTTAAAATATGTCAGCAAAAATTGTATCTAGCCAAGCGCTATTGGTATTTATGCTATAATTCTCAGTGAATCGTACTTCCTTCATTTTTACTACTTCAGCAAAAGCGAAACTCGTAAAAATTAAAAATCCCACCTTACACAATGCAAGATGGGATTGTTATTATGAATTAGTGCGCTTTCGCACTTCGACAAAGCTCAGCATAAACTTCTTCGTCGTTGTACTCCTTAAAAGCGTACTAGTTATAATTTACTTCTTGCTTTTCAGCCATCATATTCTGTAAATCTTCTTTGCTTCCTACGATAATTTTATCATAGCGACGCATTCCTGTTCCTGCTGGTATTTTATGTCCAACAATTACATTCTCCTTAAGACCTTCTAGTGTATCAATTTTACCGCTTACAGCAGCTTCGTTTAATACTTTAGTTGTCTCTTGGAAAGAAGCCGCAGAAATAAATGATTTTGTTTGAAGTGATGCTCTCGTAATACCTTGAAGAATTGGCGATGCTGTAGCTGGAGATACTTCTCTAGCAACAACAAGGTTTTTGTCTTCTCTTCTCAGTATAGAGTTCTCATCTCTAAGTTCACGTGGAGATACGATCTGACCTGGTTTAAGGGTTTCTGATTCTCCTGCGTCCTCTACTACTTTCATTCCGAAAATAGCATCATTTTCTTCTATAAAATCTGCTTTATGCACTAATTGATTTTCTAGGAAAATAGTATCTCCTGGATCTTCAATACGTACTTTACGCATCATCTGACGTACAACTACCTCAAAGTGCTTATCATTGATCTTCACTCCCTGTAAACGATATACTTCTTGTACTTCATTTACTAGGTATTGTTGTACAGCCGATGGGCCTTTTATGTTTAAGATATCGTTTGGTGTCACAGAACCATCAGAAAGTGGCATACCAGCACGTACATAATCATTTTCTTGTACAAGAATCTGATTAGATAACTTCACTAAGTATTTTTTCACCTCTCCTAGTTTAGACTCAACGATAATCTCACGATTACCACGTTTGATCTTTCCAAAAGAAACAACACCATCAATAGCTGATACTACGGCTGGGTTAGAAGGGTTACGTGCTTCAAATAATTCTGTTACACGTGGAAGACCTCCTGTAATATCCCCTGCTTTTGCAGACTTACGAGGTATCTTAACAAGAATCTTTCCTTCTTTTACTTTTTCACCGTCATCAATCATTAAGTGAGCTCCTACTGGTAAGTTATAAGAACGTAGTGCCGTACCATCTTTATCTTCGATAATTAAGGTAGGTATCTTTTTCTTATCTCTAGATTCTGAAATCACTTTTTCTTGGAAACCTGTCTGTTCATCAGTTTCTACACGGTATGTAATACCCTGCTCGATACTTTCGAATTTAATTTTTCCAGAGAATTCTGAAATAACAACTCCATTAAATGGATCCCACTTACAGATCACCTCTCCTTGCTTTACAGTAGCTCCAGACTCTATAAAGAGTTGAGAACCGTAAGGAATGGTATTTGTACTTAATGTGATTCCTGTTTTAGGATCTGTCACTTTAGCCTCAGATGTACGAGAAATTACAATGATGGCATCATTACCTTCATTATCTGTTCCGTTTACAGTCTTAAGATCTTCTATTTCTAATTTACCAGGGAATTTAACTGTTACATTACTATCCTCAGAAACACCTCCTGCTACCCCTCCAACGTGGAATGTACGTAGTGTAAGCTGTGTACCAGGTTCTCCAATAGATTGTGCTGCAACAACACCTACAGCCTCACCCATTTGTACTGTTTTACCAGTAGCTAGGTTACGACCGTAACACTTGACACAGATTCCTTTCAAGGCTTCACAAGTAAGCGCTGATCTTACCTCTACGCTTTCAATAGGAGCTGCTCCAATCGAATTTGCGATGTCATGTGTGATTTCTTCTCCAGCATGTGCGAGAATTTCATTTGTAAGAGGATTAACAACATCATTTAAAGATGTTCTACCTTCTATACGATCTGAAAGTTTCTCTATAATTTCTTCATTTTTCTTAAGTGCAGAAACTTCTACTCCTCTTAATGTTCCACAATCATCACTGTTAATAATAACATCTTGTGATACATCTACAAGACGACGTGTTAAGTATCCTGCATCTGCTGTTTTAAGAGCGGTATCTGCAAGACCTTTACGCGCACCGTGCGTAGAGATAAAGTACTCAAGAATTGAAAGTCCTTCTTTAAAGTTAGATAAAATCGGGTTTTCAATAATAGCCCCTCCTCCATCGTTCGATTTCTTAGGTTTTGCCATTAATCCACGCATACCTGTAAGCTGACGAATCTGTTCTTTAGATCCACGAGCTCCAGAATCAAGCATCATATATACCGAGTTAAATCCTTGCTGATCTTCACGGATACGCTTCATAGATAATTCTGTAAGCGTAGCGTTTGTAGAAGTCCAAACATCAATAACTTGGTTGTAACGCTCTGTATTTGTAATAAGACCCATATTATAAGATCCTGTAATCACATCTACTTGACCGTTTGCCTCGTCAATCATTCCTTGCTTCTCAGCTGGAATAATGATATCTCCTAGTGAGAATGATAATCCTCCACGGAATGCATATCCATATCCCATCGTTTTGATAAGGTCAAGGAACTCTGCCGTTTGTGGCACACTCGTTACTTTTAATATCTTTCCGATAATATCACGTAACGACTTTTTAGTCAATACTTCATTAATAAAACCTGCCACTTCTGGCACCGCTTCATTAAATAATACACGACCTACAGTCGTTTCAATCACTTGATACGAAAGTTCTCCTTGATCATTATAATCTAAAGCACGTACTTTGATCATCGCGTTAATGTCAACACGCTTCTCATTGTAGGCTATTGTTACTTCTTCTGCAGAGTAGAACGTAATCCCTTCTCCTTTTACATGAAACTCAGGAGTCGATTTTCTGGCCTTTGTCATATAGTAAAGACCTAATACCATATCCTGAGACGGTACCGTTACCGGTGCTCCATTTGCAGGGTTTAAGATATTATGCGAAGCAAGCATTAATAACTGTGCTTCAAGAATCGCCTCTGGCCCTAATGGTAAATGTACCGCCATTTGATCTCCATCAAAATCGGCGTTAAATGCTGTACATACCAATGGGTGTAACTGTATTGCTTTTCCTTCAATAAGCTTAGGTTGAAATGCTTGTATCCCTAAACGGTGAAGTGTAGGAGCACGGTTCAAGAGTACTGGATGTCCTTTAAGTACATTTTCCAGAATATCCCAAACAACAGGCTCTTTTTTGTCTATTATTTTCTTTGCAGATTTAACCGTCTTTACAATCCCTCTTTCGATTAATTTACGAATCACAAAAGGCTTATAAAGCTCAGCAGCCATTCCTTTAGGGAGACCACATTCAAATAACTTAAGTTCTGGTCCTACAACAATTACTGAACGTGCAGAATAATCAACACGCTTCCCTAGTAAGTTTTGACGGAAACGTCCTTGCTTCCCTTTTAAAGAATCAGAAAGAGACTTTAAAGGTCTGTTACTATCTGTTTTTACTGCAGATGACTTACGGGTGTTGTCAAAAAGTGAATCTACAGATTCCTGTAGCATACGCTTTTCATTACGTAAGATAACCTCTGGAGCTTTGATTTCCATCAAACGCTTCAAACGGTTGTTACGTATAATCACACGACGGTAAAGGTCATTTAAATCTGAAGTCGCAAAACGTCCTCCATCTAGGGGTACTAATGGACGTAATTCTGGTGGAATCACCGGAACTACTTTCATGATCATCCACTCTGGAAGATTCTCGCGATTTTTATTTGCATCACGTAATGCCTCAACAACTTGAAGACGCTTAAGCGCTTCCGTTTTACGTTGTTTTGACGTTTCGTTATTGGCTTTGTGACGTAAGTCATAAGAAAGACTATCTAAGTCAATACGTCTTAATAACTCAATAAGACACTCTGCCCCCATCTTTGCGATGAATTTGTTAGGGTCTGTATCATCAAGATATAAATTCTCTTGTGGTAATGTGTCTAGTATGTTAAGGTACTCTTCTTCTGTAAGGAAGTCCATTTTTTGTAATGGCTCTCCTTCTTCATTCGTAGCAATACCTGCTTGAATAACTACATAACGCTCATAATAGATAATCATATCAAGCTTCTTAGAAGGAAGCCCTAATAAATATCCAATTTTGTTTGGTAAACTTCTAAAATACCAGATGTGTGCTACAGGAACCACAAGACTAATGTGTCCTACACGATCACGACGTACTTTTTTCTCAGTTACCTCTACACCACAACGGTCACATACGATTCCTTTGTAGCGTATTCTTTTATATTTTCCACAGGCACACTCATAATCCTTTACAGGACCAAAAATACGCTCACAGAACAACCCGTCACGCTCTGGTTTGTGCGTACGATAGTTGATAGTTTCTGGCTTTAAAACTTCACCTTTTGAAGCTCCCAAGATAGACTCTGGAGAAGCAAGACCTATAGAGATCTTGTTAAAGCTTTTTTGAGTTGTATTATCATTATTTCTTGCCATAATTCAATGTATGTCGAATTAATTAAAATTGTGTTGTTTGAGGGTCCGCTTTCGCGAAAGCGTACTCCGTAAGAATACACTCTCGCTTAGGGTATCTCAAACTACTCTTCTAGACGAATGTCTAGTCCTAGTCCTTTAAGCTCATGCATCAATACGTTGAACGATTCCGGTAAACCTGGCTCTGGCATAGGCTCTCCTTTTACGATACTTTCGTATGTTTTTGCTCTTCCGATTACATCATCAGACTTCACGGTTAAGATCTCACGTAAGGTAGCAGAAGCTCCATAAGCCTCTAATGCCCAAACTTCCATCTCTCCAAAACGTTGCCCTCCAAATTGCGCTTTACCTCCAAGAGGTTGTTGCGTAATAAGAGAGTAGGGTCCGATAGAACGCGCGTGCATCTTATCATCTACCATATGTCCTAGTTTCAACATATAAATCACACCTACGGTTGCTGGCTGATCAAAACGATCTCCAGTACCACCGTCATATAAGTATGTATGTCCGAAACGTGGAATTCCAGCTTCATCTGTTAAGGCATTGATCTCATCTAGGGTAGCTCCATCAAAAATTGGTGTTGCATACGTTTTTCCTAATTTCTGACCTGCCCATCCAAGTACGGTCTCATAGATCTGTCCGATGTTCATACGAGAAGGTACCCCAAGTGGATTCAGTACGATATCTACTGGTGTTCCATCTTCTAAGAACGGCATATCTTCCTGACGAACGATACGTGCAACAATACCTTTGTTACCGTGACGTCCCGCCATCTTATCTCCTACTTTAAGTTTACGCTTTTTAGCGATGTATACTTTAGCAAGTTTGATAATTCCTGAAGGAAGCTCATCTCCTACTGAGATTGTAAATTTCTCACGACGAAGATTTCCTTGAAGATCATTTTCTTTAATCTTGTAATTGTGAAGTAAATCTGCGATAAGTACATTCGTTGCATCATCTGTCGTCCAAACACCTTGGGTAAGGTGCGTATAATCCTCTACAGAGTTTAACATCTTAAGGGTGTATTTTTTACCTTTTGGAAGTACTTCTTCCCCTAGGTCGTTCATAACACCTTGTGCTGTTTTACCGTTGACTAGCTTAAATAATTTTTCAATTAATGTAGCTTGTAATTCGTCAAACTTCACATCATACTGATCTTCAAGCTTCGCAATATCTTCTTTATCTTTTGCTCTCTTGCGCTTATCTTTTATGGCTCTTGCAAATAACTTTTTGTTAATGACAACTCCATGTAAAGAAGGAGACGCTTTTAGAGACGCATCTTTTACATCACCCGCTTTGTCTCCAAAGATGGCACGAAGTAATTTTTCTTCTGGTGTAGGATCAGATTCTCCTTTTGGTGTAATCTTACCTATTAATATATCTCCAGGTTTTACTTCAGCTCCGATACGGATCATTCCGTTTTCATCAAGGTCTTTTGTAGCCTCTTCAGAAACATTAGGAATATCATTAGTTAATTCTTCATTACCTAATTTTGTATCACGTACATCAAGAGAATATTCATCAATATGAATAGATGTAAAGATATCGTTACGTACTACTTTTTCTGAAATCACGATCGCATCCTCAAAGTTATACCCTTTCCAAGGCATAAAGGCCACTTTCATGTTACGTCCTAAAGCAAGTTCACCATTTTCCGTAGCATATCCTTGAGATAATACTTGACCTTTATATACACGATCCCCTTTACGCACGATTGGCTTCAAGTTGATACTTGTACTTTGGTTGGTCTTACGGAATTTAATGAGGTTATACGACTTGATATCATCATCAAAACTTACAAGACGTTCGTCCTCGGTACGATCATATTTGATATCGATTCTATTAGCATCAACATACTCAACAGTACCCGCTCCTTCTGCATTAATTAATACACGAGAATCTGTAGCTACTTGTCTTTCTAGTCCTGTTCCTACAATAGGAGCAGATGCTCTTAATAAAGGTACTGCCTGACGCATCATGTTTGATCCCATCAATGCACGGTTTGCATCATCATGTTCCAAGAATGGAATTAACGATGCTGAAATCGATGCGATTTGATTAGGCGATACATCTGCATAATGTACTTCAGATTTTTCCACCACTGGAAAATCCCCTTCCATACGAGCAATCACTTTATCTAATTCAATAGTACCTTCATCATCCATAGGGTTATTTGCTTGCGCAATTAACATTCCTTCTTCTTCTTCAGCACTTAAGTATCTTGGTTCAGTAGTTAAATCTATTTTCCCATTTTCTACTTTACGATAAGGTGTCTCAATGAATCCCATACTATTCACTTTTGCATATACAGAAAGTGAAGAAATCAGACCAATGTTTGGTCCTTCTGGTGTTTCAATAGGACATAAACGACCGTAATGAGTGTAGTGTACATCACGTACCTCAAATCCTGCACGCTCACGAGATAAACCTCCTGGCCCAAGTGCAGATAAACGACGTTTGTGTGTAATCTCAGCTAGTGGATTGGTTTGATCCATAAACTGTGATAATTGGTTGGTTCCAAAGAACGAATTAATCACAGAAGACAACGTCTTTGCGTTAATCAAATCTATAGGAGTAAACACCTCATTGTCACGAACATTCATACGTTCTCTAATGGTACGAGCCATACGTGCAAGACCTACACCAAATTGTGCAGATAATTGCTCTCCTACAGTACGTACACGTCTGTTAGAAAGGTGATCAATATCATCAATCTCTGCTTTTGAGTTAATTAACTCAATAAGGTATTTAATGATGGTAATGATATCTTCTTTTGTAAGAACTTGCTTATCCATATCGATATCAAGTCCTAACTTTTTATTCATTCTATAACGACCAACTTCACCTAAGTTATAACGTTGGTCTGAGAAGAATAATTTGTCAATAATACCACGTGCAGTTTCCTCATCTGGCGGCTCTGCATTACGTAATTGACGGTATATATGTTCTACAGCTTCTTTTTCTGAGTTTGTAGGATCTTTTTGAAGCGTATTATGTATAATAGCATAATCTGCCTGCTGATTGTCTTCTTTATGTAAAAGAATTGTTTTTGCTCCTGCTTCTACAATTTCTTCTACGTGTTCTTTCTCTAAGATCGTATCACGATCTAAAACGATCTCATTACGCTCTATAGAAACAACCTCTCCTGTATCTTCATCAACAAAATCTTCATGCCATGTATTTAATACACGTGCAGCAAGCTTGCGTCCTAAATATTTTTTGAGGCCTGTTTTAGAAACTTTAACCTCTTCTGCAAGATCAAAAATTTCAAGGATATCTTTATCTCTTTCAAAACCAATAGCACGGAAAAGCGTTGTTACAGGTAACTTTTTCTTACGATCAATATATGCATACATTACACTATTGATATCTGTAGCAAATTCAATCCAAGATCCTTTAAAAGGAATTACTCTGGCAGAATAAAGCTTTGTTCCATTAGCATGGAAAGATTGTCCAAAAAATACGCCTGGCGAACGGTGTAATTGAGAAACTACAACGCGCTCTGCTCCATTAATAACAAATGTACCACTAGGAGTCATGTAAGGAATTGTACCTAAGTATACATCTTGTACTATGGTTTCAAAATCTTCATGCTCTTCATCTGTACAATATAGTTTTAGACGTGCTTTTAAAGGCACACTATAGGTAAGACCTCTTTCTATACATTCTTGTATAGAATATCTAGGAGGATCTACAAAATAGTCTAAAAATTCTAGTACAAAGTTATTACGGGTATCTGTAATAGGGAAGTTCTCAAGGAAAGTATTATAAAGCCCTTCATCACCTCTTTCATCTGGCTTTGTCTCCAGCTGGAAGAAATCTTGAAAGGATTTAACTTGAATATCCAAGAAATCTGGATAGTCAGGTCTATTCTTTACGGATGAGAAACTAATTCTTTCTGCTTGTTTTGCATCTTGCATCATCAACGAACGGAATTTGATTAGAAACTAGATTTACTGTTGGGTAAATCGATTTTTGATTTTAATTTTAAGACATTAAAACCAAGAAAATGTCTTTGTTACAATATCGTAACCTTTATATACGACAAATGGTTTAGGTCAAATCATGCTTTTATATAAGCACAACAGACCTAAACCTTTATGTCTTTATTATGAGAGCTTACTTAAGCTCAACTTCAGCTCCTGCCTCTTCTAATTGAGCTTTAAGTGCTTCAGCTTCATCTTTAGCAACACCTTCTTTGATTGGAGATGGAGCGTTATCAACTAACTCTTTTGCGTCTTTAAGACCAGCACCAGTTAATTCTTTAACTAGTTTTACTACTGCTAATTTAGAACCACCAGCTGCCTTAAGGATTACGTCAAATTCTGTTTGAGCTTCACCTTCATCACCACCACCAGCAGGTCCAGCAGCAACTGCTACAGCTGCAGCAGCAGGCTCAATACCGTACTCTTCTTTTAATATACCAGCTAACTCATTTACTTCTTTTACCGTAAGGTTAACTAATTGTTCTGCGAATTCTTTTAAATCTGCCATTTTCTATCGTT
>CAYGQJ010000059.1:0-30032 GCA_964351845.1 uncultured Flavobacteriaceae bacterium
GGCACCCCATCATCTTCTGCACCGCCAAAGGCTTGGTCTGGAGAAGGAAGACTGTCTGTCTTGAAGGTGTCATCATTAGCGGCCGCATTCATGCTGCTATGGAATTCGTAGGGCGTACTAAAGTCATCAAGGTTATCAAACTTACCAAGATGCCCGATAAACTTCAATCGGATGTTATCTAATCCCCCGTTACGGTGCTTAGCTACGATAAACTCTCCTTGACCTTCGGTTGGGCTGCGTTCTTCATCGTCCCATTCCTCAATTTTATAATACTCAGGACGGTAAATAAACGATACAATATCCGCATCTTGCTCAATCGCTCCAGATTCACGAAGATCCGATAGTAATGGGCGTTTACTTCCTCCACGGGTTTCTACCGCACGTGATAACTGAGAGAGTGCAATCACCGGAATCGACAGCTCTTTTGCGAGTGCTTTTAGGTTACGAGAAATCATCGAGATTTCTTGTTCACGGTTCCCACCTCCTTTTTGCGCTGATCCACCTGTCATTAATTGCAGGTAATCAATCATAATTATCTTTATGCCAAATTGAGACGCCAAACGTCTCGCTTTTGCTCTTAAATCAAAAATCGAAAGTGACGGGGTGTCATCAATGAACAAAGGGGCTTTTTCTAAGCTTTTTACCTTTACATTTAATTGTTCCCACTCATGTTTTTCTAACTTTCCTGTACGTAATTTTTCTGATGAAAGTCCTGTTTCTGATGAAATCAAACGAGTAATCAACTGTACAGAGGACATCTCCAGAGAGAAGAATGCCACAGGTATATTATTATCGACCGCCATGTTACGTGCCATAGTCAACGTCATTGCGGTTTTACCCATACCTGGACGTGCTGCAACAATAATTAAATCACTAGGCTGCCATCCAGAGGTCAATTCATCTACTTTCGTAAAACCCGTCGGGATACCTGACATCCCTTCCTTGTTAGACATCTCTTCAATCTTCTTCTTCGCCTGAATCACTAAGTTCTGCGCAGACTCACTACTACGTTTTACATTTCCTTGTGTAACTTCGTATAATTTAGATTCTGCGTTATCTAATAAATCAAAAACATCGGTCGTATCATCATACGCTTCTTCAATAATTTCATTCGAAATTTTAATTAAGGAACGCTGAATATATTTCTGTAAGATAATACGAGCATGGTACTCAATATGTGCTGAAGAGGCTACTTTTTGCGTAAGCTGGATCAAATAATAATCCCCGCCTACAGCTTCTAGTTTTGCCATTTTCTTTAACTGCTCAGAAACAGTTAATAAGTCAACGGGTTGCCCTTCTTCAAAGAGAATTCGAATCGCTTCAAAGATGTGTTTATGCTGATCTTTGTAAAAAACATCTGGAGAGAGGATATCAATCACCTCATCAACCCCTTTTTTATCAATCATGAGCGCCCCAATAACAACTACCTCTAAATCAAGTGCTTGAGGTGGTATTTTTCCTTTTTCCAAAGAAATTACTTGTCCTGAAGATATGTTATATGCTGGAGTGGGCTTCATTTTTTCCATGGCTACGAAAGTAATCAAATTGTCATGCTATTAAAACCCATCTTAGGTGATGAATCTTAACACCTCATCAACAATTGAACTGTTAATAACTCTTATTTATTGTTAATAGTCACAAAAAAATCCGAAACTCAAATAGCATCGGATTTGGTAGTAAGTGAAAAAATGGGTGCTAACCTTTAAAGACGCCCATTCCTAAATATTTATCCATCCGTTGATTCACCAATTCTTCTGGTGATAAGTTTTTCAATTCATTAAAAGATGCTTCAATGACACCTCTTACTGTTTCGAAAGTTTCGGTTCTATTTGCGTGTGCTCCTCCTATAGGTTCTTTGACGATTTCGTCAATTACTTTAAGTTTGAGACTATCTTTTGCTGTTAATTTTAAAGCTTCGGCAGCGATTTCTTTTTGCTCCCAGCTTCTCCATAAAATAGAAGAACAGTTTTCTGGGGAGATCACAGAGTACCATGCATTTTCTAGCATTAATACTTTGTTACCTACACCTATTCCCAAGGCACCTCCACTAGCACCTTCCCCTATAATTAGGACAATAATTGGCACTTTAAGACGTGTCATTTCTAAGATATTGCGCGCAATGGCTTCTCCTTGTCCGCGTTCTTCTGCTTCTAGACCAGGGTATGCGCCTGGTGTATCAATAATAGTGACGACAGGGACATTAAATTTTTCGGCGCTTTTCATTAAGCGAAGTGCTTTACGATACCCTTCAGGATTTGCCATTCCAAAATTACGGTACTGGCGTGTTTTTGTATTATATCCTTTTTGCTGTCCTATAAACATATAGCTCTGATCCCCAATCTTTCCAAGACCTCCAATCATTGCTTTATCATCCTTTACGTTACGATCTCCATGAAGTTCTAAAAACGTAGCTCCACAAAGCGCATTGATATAATCTAGCGTATACGGGCGGTTAGGATGCCTTGACAATTGTACACGTTGCCATGCTGTCAAGTTCTTATAAATATCTTTTTTAGTCTGTTCGAGCTTTTTTTCAATTTTCTTGCAGGTCTGACTTACATCTACATCGCTTTCTGCTCCTATGATAGCGCATTTTTCTAGTTGCTCTTCTAGCTCCTTAATGGGTAATTCGAAATCTAAATATTCCATTTTCAGTTTGTTACCTTTTACGATTTATCGTAATGAGTTGTTAGGTTGATATTACAAATATAATAGTTTCTAGTTGACTCCTACATCTTTTTTTGAACGTAAACGGTTTCTATTTTTCAAAATACCGTTTGCAATAACCACCAATAAGATCACCACAGCGCCGTAATAAAATTCTGGGCTCATTTGTTCTTTATCGCCTAGTACCATAAATGCTAATAGAATCCCATATACAGGCTCTAAATTGATGGTTAGCATAATGGTGTAAGGGCTAAGGTGCCGCATCACCTTGACAGAGGCAATAAATGCATAGGCTGTACAGATAGATGCCAAAATCAAAAGGTAGATCCAATCGGTATAGGGTAGGTTAAAAAAGGCTGGGGAGAAGAAGGTGTCCGCTTTCGCGAAAGCTAAATACAGCGTAATAAAAAGGGTTCCTATAAGCAGCTCATAAAACGAGATTTTGGTAGGGTTATGGTCATGGACAAATTTCCCATTCACCAATGTAAATACCGCCGAAAGAAATGCCGAAAACAACGCAAGTCCAATGCCTAGTCTGTATTCTGCTTGCACTTCAAAAATGAGGTACAACGCACCGATTACAATCGCACCAAAAACAAGCTCATACCAAATGAGCTTTCGCTTATAAAAAATAGGTTCTAAAATCGCCGTAAAAAAAGCACCTGTACTCATCATGGCCAATGTAATAGAAACATTTGAGACCTTAACGGCTTCAAAAAACGTAAGCCAATGCACGGCTATAATAATCCCTGCAATAGAAAAGGAAAGGAACGCTTTTCGCGAAAGCGAAATATCTATTTTCTTCCATTTGATATATAGAAGTATAAAAATAGAGGCCATTCCCATTCTAAACCACACTAATGGCACAGAATCTATCGTAATGAGCTTTCCTAATACAGCCGTAAAACCCCATATAAATACAATGAGATGAAAATGTAAGTAACTTTGGAGTTTAGCGTTTTGCATTGCGCAATAGATATATGGCCAAAATAGCAAACAAAACATTAGGAAGCCATACGGCTACTAAGGGAGGAAAGTCAGATTGCTCTGCCAATGTTCCAAATATTTTATCAAAAAAGATAAAAACAAAAGCTAATAAAATACCAAAAGCCAAGTTGGCTCCCATCCCACCTCTACGTTTCATCGCTGATACGGCTACGGCTATAATGGTAAGTATATAGGCTGCTACTGGGAGGCTTAATCGCTTTTGAAGGGTGACTTTATATCTATTTATATAGGAAGATCCTCTTAATTCTTCTTTGGCAATAAACTTTCTTAATTCGGGTGTATTGAGGGTTTCTGCAATATATTCTACCGGTGTTAAATCGTCTATATCAAAGGCAAATGTGGTATCTATTTTCGCCTTACTTTCTAGAATATCACCCTCTATACCTATGATTCGTTTTTTATAATTACGAAGGGTATAGGTGGTGTCGTCAGGATTAAATTTTATGTTACTCGCAGAGATTTTATAGGTCATCTCGTTGCCTTCAAAATGCTCCCATGTAAAGTCACGGCCTGTTTTTGTTTTGGTACTGAAGGAACTCACATAGATGTAATCATTGTCTGCAATCTGACGGTAGACATCTTTGGTTTGTTGACTCCTGTCCTTTTTCTTTTGACTTTTTAGGTATTCAAAGATAAACTCATTGTAGCCTTTGTTTGCCTTTGGCGCGAGGTAGGTACCTAATATAAAGGCTCCAAGACACACTAGCGTTGCGCCAATCATATACGGTCTTAGGAAACGCCAAAAAGACACTCCACTACTCAAAAAGGCAATTACCTCGGTATTATTGGCAAGCTTCGATGTAAACCAAATCACAGAGAGAAACAGAAATAAAGGGAAAAGTAAATTTGCAAAGTATACTGTAAAGTTTAAGTAGTAGAGAGCTACTTCCAAAAACGGAACTTCATTAGCGAGAATCTTATCTATTTTCTCGGCTAGATTTACCGTAATTCCAATAGGTATAAATAAGATAAGCATCGTGACAAAAGTCCCGATGTATCGCTTTAAAATATACCAATCTAAAATTTTCATTTATAATCGTTTATCCATTTGCTTCACCATCATTTCTTTCCAAGTCACAAAGGTGCCTGCAAGAATTTGGGTACGTGCTTCTCGCACCAACCACATATAAAATCCTAGGTTGTGTATCGTGGCTATCTGCATACCTAAAAGTTCGTGACATTTAAACAAGTGACGTAAGTAGGCTTTACTATATTCTGTATCTACCCATGTAATTCCCATCTCGTCAATAGGCGAAAAATCTTCTGCCCATTTTAGGTTTTTGATATTGATGGTGCCGTGGGCTGTAAATAACATTCCATTACGGGCATTACGTGTAGGCATCACACAATCAAACATATCGATACCTAGTGCAATATTTTCTAAAATATTAATCGGCGTTCCTACGCCCATTAAATAGCGTGGTTTTTCTTCAGGGAGTACGGCGGTAACGACTTCGGTCATGGCATACATCTCTTCGGCAGGTTCTCCAACCGAAAGTCCGCCAATGGCATTTCCAAACGCATTTGAATTTGCGATATACTCGGCAGATTGTGTGCGCAGGTCTTTATAGGTGCTTCCCTGTATGATAGGAAATAGCGCTTGCTCATGTCCATACAACGCAGGTGTTTTTTCAAAATGTGTGATACATCTATCTAACCAGCGGTGCGTCATGTGCATCGATCGTTTTGCATATCTATAATCACAAGGATACGGCGTACATTCGTCAAAAGCCATGATGATATCGGCGCCTATCTGACGCTGGATTTCCATCACATTTTCTGGTGTGAATAAATGCGTTGAACCATCTACATGGGATTTAAACTTCACGCCTTCTTCTTTAATCTTACGACGACCTGACAAGGAATACACTTGAAATCCGCCACTATCGGTAAGGATAGGACGATCCCAATTCATGAATTTATGTAATCCACCTGCTTTTTGTAAAGTCCCAGTACCCGGACGTAAGTATAAGTGATAGGTATTTCCTAAAATAATATCAGGGTTGATATCTTCTCTTAATTCACGCTGGTGCACTCCTTTTACAGAAGCCACGGTCCCAACGGGCATAAAAATAGGCGTCTCGATCACTCCATGATCAGTTGTAAGGGCTCCTGCTCTCGCTTGACTTGCAGGATCTGTTGTAAGAAGGTCAAATTGCATAGAGCGCAAAGATAAGTTTTATAAATACGACGCGCCATAGGGCTTTTAATAAAATCTCGTTAAAGGCGATTTTCATAGTAAAACTCCTATTGAAGTAGAAAAGAGTGATCTGTGGGTTTACATATACACACTAAAACAACGTACTCACGTACAAACCACTAAAGGCAATTAATAACACAATACTAACGATTGCATATAGTTTCATGGGCAGACCTAGTTTTGCTTTCTCAGGAACGTCTGCGCCTTTGAACACTAAGTAATTACAGATGGCATAAAAAGGTGCTGTCAAGAAGGATAAAATTGTGGCCACTTTAATCAAGAGCCCCATCTCACTCACAAAAAAGAACAGAATGACAGATGTCCCTACAATCAATAAAATCAGCCAAAAGAGATAGCTTTTAAACACATGTTTCACTCCCAAAAGATCTGTGGCGGTAGACATGGCTCTTGGAGAGGCGTCAAGGGTTGTTAAGGTAGTACTAAACATCGTGGTAAACGCCGCAACGCCAATAAGGATTGCTGACCAATCACCCAGACTGCTGGTGTACATACGAATGAGTTGCCCTGCAAAAACACCGCCTTTATCTGAAAACGTATCGCCGCTTCCAAACATGACCAAAGCGCCGAGCGTGACAAAACATATTCCTAAAACTACGGTTCCTAGGTAGCCTACATTAAAGTCAAATAACGATGTTTTTACATCATTTCCTTCTGTCTTTCCTTTTTCTACCGTCCATAAAGAGTGGAATATCGAAATATCTAAGGGGGCAGGCATCCATCCCATAAATGCAATGAGAAAAGCAACCCCTACGGGATCTGTAGGGAGTAATTGTATAAGCCCTTCTGAAGAACCCATACCATCTGTTGTGATGCTTTCGCGAAAAGCAAATAAAACCGCAAATAACGTACTCACCGTTAATACGAGAATAATAATCTTCATCATATTATCCAGCAACTTATAACGCCCGAATGCCAGAATCACAGAACAAAACAAGGTAATCACAACGCTCCAAACGGCAATACTCCAATCAAAACCAAAAAGCTCCACAGCGAGTCCTGCGGTGACAATGGTCACTGCCGTTTGAATGGTAAACATGGTCAATAGAGAAAGCACAAAATAGGTAATGAGTACTCCTTTCCCTAATCCTAAATAACCGTGTAATAGACTTTTTCCTGTGGCTGCGGCATATCTAGGCCCAAACTGAAATGATGGGTATTTTATAATATTAATAAGTAATAATGCCCATAATAAACCAAAACCATAATAGCCTCCTGCTTTGGTACTTTGCACTAAATGTGACACCCCAATGGCAGCGCCTGCAAAAAGAAGTCCAGGTCCTAATTTTTTTAGAGAAATCCCACTCATCGTTCTACTTTTTGAATAATGTCAGCCAGAAGCCTTCGCGCCCTAAGTAGTTTTACTTTTACGTTGTTCATAGGTTCATCTAGTACTTCTGCCATTTCTTTATAGCTCATTTCTTGAAAATACCGAAGGTTAATCATCTCTTGATAATGAGGCTTCAGCATTTTTATATAGCGTAAAAGCTGTGCTAGATTTTGTTCTTTGATCAGTGCATCTTCTGGCGTAGGGCTTTCATCTGGGATGGTGTACACACCGTCTTCTTTTCTAGTAATCTGAGATCTGATAGATGATTCCCGCTTTCGCAAAAGGTCAATGTGAATGTTTTTAGAAATGGTAATCAGCCAAGTGCTGAACTTATACTCCTCTTTATACGTGGCTATTTTATCAAACGCTTTTGAAAATGTTTGAATGGTAATCTCCTCAGCTTCATACTCATCATTCGTGCGTTTTAACTGAAAACGATACACTTCATTCCAAAAGGTATTCAACAAAAAATTATAGGCGCTTTGCTTGCCTTCTTTTGCTTTTGCGATTTCTGAAAGAATGGTACTGGGATTTATTTCCAACGATTAGGTTTTGAGATCAGGTTTGTGATAAAGATACTCAATTGGAAAAATAATAAAAATAGTTCGTTAATAGGATATAAAAAGACAACATCTTTTTCTTTGAGCTTATAAGCGCTTGCGCCAATAGCTATCCAAGAAATAAGATATCTAACTGCTATGGCTCCAACCACCCATTCCCACTGAAATCCAAAGATGAGGACCGCCACAGCAAGAACAAAAAACAACAATTGACTAAAATAAAACAGTCCTAAGAAGAATTTATCCATAAAACGATAGTGACTCGCTGTACTTACATGTCTTCGTTTTTGCGTATACCACGCAGAAAAAGTTTTCTTGGGAGTCGATATTGTAAAACTGTCTGGGTTAAAATTAACCGCTACATTTTCTTTGGTAGCCGCTTGGTTTACAAAAAGGTCATCATCTCCACTTTGCACTTTCATATGATCTATAAAACCCCGTTGTTCATAAAACAAATGCGTTGTATAGGCAAGATTACGCCCTACACCCATGTAAGGTCTGCCTAACATGGCATAACTATAATACTGTATGGCAGTAAGTACGGTTTCAAAACGGATCAACTTATTAAGCCATGATCCCTTTATTTTTTCATAAGCCCCATACCCTAAAATCAATTCTTTCTTTCCTACAAATTGATTTGCCATGTCTTGTATCCAATAGGGAGACGCAGGGGCACAATCGGCATCTGTAAAGAGCAAGTGCTTGTGACTTGCTTTTTTTATTCCTAAAGTGAGTGCGTATTTTTTACTTCCCCAAAAGGCTTCATTATTTTCTACGTGAACTTGTATAATATTTGGATATTCTAATGCAAAAGACTCTATGACATCTTTTGTTTCATCACTAGAGGCATCATTAATAAGTACAATCTCGAAATCAGTATATTTTTGGGCAATCCATTGAGGAATATTTTTGCGCAAATTTTCTGCTTCGTTTTTTGAACATACAATGAGTGAGACTGGAGGTAGGTATGGGGATTTTTCTTTTTTTGCTTTCGCGAAAGCAAAAACAAAGAAGAAAAGATAGTAGCTCGTATTAATAGCAACTATTCCTAAAAAGGCGTAAAATAAATAGGTAATGATAATATCCAATAGTACCAGCGATTACTGATCGTTATTACAATCACCCATCTCTGAAGGTAATTTTCCACACATACCACAGGCTTCTCCTTCTTTATTAAGAAAAGGGCTTTGACTTGCGCACGTTCCTGCAAATTTACCATCTTTTTTTGCCCATATTTTTATGGCAATGCCTGCAACAGCAAGACTTAAAAGTCCGAGTGTAAGAAGGAATAACTTCATAGGATATATTTTGTGCAAATATACAAAGATTCTAAAAGATGGAATCTTTAAAAAAGCATAAAAAATAGTCGTCGTTTCCGACTAAGACATAAGACCGCTTCGCTCTTAGACATAAGACGTAAGACCTAATTTTTATTTATCAAAAAGATATATTAGCCACAAGGTTATCTACTGTAGCTTCTTTGCTTCCTCCCTTGGGCTCTATGGTAATGTTGAGACTCGCCATGCGCTCTTCATAAGGAATCTCTACTAAGTTTTCCTTGGTAATTTTCAAAATATCAAGCGGTACCATATGACCATCTACACCTGCCCACATTTGGTACACCTGATCATCGGGAAGTTCAGGAAGCGCCACAACATGAACATAGGATTTTTTCTCAAGCATATTCACATAAGCTACTGTTTCCAATTTACGGGCTCTTGTATTCCCTCTAAGGACATATTTATCTGTAGATGAATTATTAAGAATCATGAATTGCTCCTCAACCGATTGTAACGTTTCCCTATTAGATACAATATCTTCATTGAGTTCTTCTATCAATTGTGTGGTAAGCCTTCGATCATCAAGTAATTCTTGGTTTTGACTCCAGATCATAAAGGTCATTACTCCAAAAAGAATGGTAGCTGCACAAGCTGTGATTGCAAGGAATGGGATTGTACGTTTTGGTCGCGATTGTACTTCTTTTAAGATTTTATCTTTCAAACCAGAAGGTGCTGGTACTGCGTATGATGTTGCGTATTCTTCTAGATTTTCTTGAAGTTCTATATACGTTTTCTTTACTTCTGGATATTTCTCTATATAATGCTCTACTTCTTTAGACTCCATAGGGGAAGTGGCGTCCATTAAGTAGCGCTCCAGCATATCACCGTCCAAAAATATTTTTACTCTCTCATTCATATTGACAAAAATACAATCACTAAACCGAAAAGTTTACGTAATTCTCTTAAACCTATTTTTAATCTCGATTTTACAGTGCCTAGTGGAATGTTTAACTCATCACTAGCCTCCTGTTGCGTCATTCCTTGAAAAAACAAGGCATCTATCACGACTCTATACTTATCTTCAAGGCCATTTGCATGCGAAGCAATATCAAGATGCTCTATCGCAAACTTCGTGCTTGGTATATGATATACGTTAGAATCATCTATTTGGATTTCTTTTGTTGCCTTTCTTTGCCTACTTCTTACAGCGTCTATCGCTGTATTTTGAACGACGCGAAAAAGCCACGTAAAAAGTCGTGCTTTACTAGCGTCGTAACGGCGTGCATTTTTCCAAATCTTTACAAAAGATTCTTGTAATACATCTTGCGCAAGCACTTCATCCTTGGTCACCTTTATAGCAACTCCAAATAATGCGTCTGCATAGTGATCATATAATAATCCTATAGCACGTTCATCCTGAGCTTCGAGTAGCTCAATAATATGTTGCTCTATAAATGGTTTCAAAAATGGTTGGTTTTTGATTTAACAAAAGTTTGTGAATGCATAGAAATCTATCCTTTAAAGTTACGGCGTATCTATTACAAATGAAAAAAACTTTTATCTATTAACTCAACAATTAAAAATTTATTATGAAAAAGACTGTTTTAATTTTAGCCATGTTAACATTTTGTTTTACAGCAGTATCTACTGCTCAATCTGATGTCGTGGACGTAGCCGTATCATCAAAAGATCACACAACGCTTGTCGCTGCTGTAAAAGCCGCAGACCTAGTAAACACACTTAAAGGAGAGGGACCCTTTACTATTTTTGCTCCTACCAACACTGCCTTTGATGCCCTCCCAAAAGGCACCTTAGCATCGCTATTGAAACCAGAGGCAAAAAGTAAATTATCCTCGATTCTCACCTATCATGTGGTCGCTGGTAACTTTAAAGCAGCAGATGTAATCGCTGCGATTAAAAAAGGAGGTGGGAAATTTGTCATTAATACTGTAAATGGAGGATCACTTACCGCTTCATTGAAAGGTGGTAATGTTATTTTAACCGATGCCAATGGGAATGTAGCTACCATAACTGCTACAGATTTAAAAGCTTCTAATGGAGTGATCCATGTCATAGACAGCGTCGTGCTCCCTAAATAATCACAGGGAAGTACTCTTTATAACGAAATAGTTCCATTAGATTTTACTAATGGAACTATTTTATTTTATAAATAAGTAGATTAAAACCTTATTAAAAGACATTTACTTCTGGAGTGATGGTCAGTCCAAATTTGGTTTTCACTTCATCTTGTATCCGAAGTGCAAGTGCCCATATTTCGCTTCCGGTTGCATTTCCGTGATTTACGAGCACAAGGGCTTGTTTATCATGCACTCCTGCATCTCCAAAACGTTTTCCTTTAAAACCTGCTTGTTCTATAAGCCATCCTGCAGGTACTTTAATCTGATCTGTTCCTACCGGATAATAAGGAACGTCAGGGTATTTTTTTCGCAATTCAGAAAAAACAGCTTGAGAAATCACTGGGTTTTTAAAAAAACTACCGCTATTTCCTATTTTTTTGGGATCAGGGAGTTTAGCTTGGCGTATTTTAATGACGGCATCCGAGACCTCTTTTATCGTAGGATGTGTAATTCCTTGCTCAGAAAGTGTATCAGAAATAGCCCCGTACGCTGTTTTGATTTTATGATCTTTATTTGTCAGCCTAAAAGTGACCGAAGTAATAATATATTGGTCTTTTAACTGTGTTTTAAAAACAGAATCTCGATAGCCGAAGGCACATTCTTCAAGAGAAAAGGTGCGCAAGGCTCCATCTGTTCTTGAAACCGCTTCACATTCATAAAAAACATCTTTGAGCTCGACGCCATATGCCCCTATATTTTGAATAGGTGCGGTACCCACATTACCCGGAATAAGCGATAAGTTTTCAACGCCCCCATATCCTTGACCTACACAATAAAGGACAAAATCATGCCAGTTTTCACCCCCTGCGACCTTAAGTAATAGTTCATTTTCGCCGCAAGGCACATCTACTAAAGTGTACCCCTTATTATTGATATGAACAACACATTTCTCTATATCTTTGGTCAATAGCATATTGCTACCACCCCCAATAACAAACAATTCAGAAGGATCTTTTTCTTTGATAATACGTTGTACATCTGCTACGGATGTGACAGCTATAATTTCTAGCGCCTGTACATCTATTCCAAATGTATTGTATCCTTTTAAAGAAGCCTTCTGTGGGTTACTCATTGATTATTCTTTATACTGCTTTAATGCTTCTCGCAAAATCTCCACAGCTTCTTTTAATAGTTTTTCTTCCAAAACATAAGCGATTCGGACTTGATTGAGTCCTACCCCATCGGTAGAATAAAAACCTGCTGCTGGTGCCACCATCACCGTTTTACCATCTCGCTGAAAAAATTCTAGTAGCCATTGAGCAAAGGCATCTGCATTTTTTACAGGAAGTTCTGCGATACAGTAAAAAGCACCTTTAGGCTTTGCTACTTTCACACCTGGAATCGTTTCAAGACCTGCAATTAGTGTATTACGTCGAGCCACGTATTCATCTATGACATCTGTAAAATACGAAGCTGGAGTTTCTAGTGCAGCTTCACTTGCAATTTGTGCAAATGTAGGCGGACTCAAACGGGCTTGCGCAAATTTCATGGCTGTAGCCACTAATTCTTTATTTCTACTCACAATACAACCAATACGTGCTCCACACATGGAATATCGTTTTGACACAGAGTCTATCATAATCGTATGCGCATCAATATCACGTTGTGTCATTACGGAGTGATGCTTTAACCCATCATACGCAAACTCTCTGTACACCTCATCTGCAATGAGGAATAAATCATGCTTTTTTACTAATACTGCGAGTTGTTTAATTTCATCTTCGCTATACAGGTACCCTGTTGGATTCCCTGGATTACAAATAACAATCGCTTTTGTTTTTGATGTGATTAGTTTTTCAAAATCTGCGATAGGAGGCAATGCAAACCCTGTATCAAGATTGGAAATCACAGGAACTACGTCTACTCCACTTGCCGTGGCAAATCCGTTATAATTTGCATAAAAAGGTTCTGGGATAATAATCTGATCTCCTGGGTCAGTAACACTTCCCATAGCAAAAAGAAGCGCTTCAGATCCTCCTGTAGTAACGATAATATCTTCCGAGGCAACATCAATCCCATTCTTTTGGTAATAACTCGCAAGCTTTTCTCTATACGAAGCAAAGCCAGCACTGTGAGAATATGCTAATACATCAATATCAATGTTCTTTACGGCATCAAGAGCTACTTGTGGTGTTTTTATATCTGGTTGCCCTATATTAAGTTGATGAATTTGAATTCCGCGAGCTTTTGCTGCTTCAGCATAAGGCACCAACTTACGGATAGGAGATTGAGGCATAATCTGCCCCTTATTAGAAATTGCTGGCATAGTAAATTTATTTTTCGCTTTACAAAAATGCAAATTTATATTGGCATTTTTAGGTTCCATTCATAAAAAATAACGGTATTCTTTAGAAAGAAAAAAGCCACTCAATGAGTGGCTTTAAAAATGACTATTTTAACATCGTTATTTACCTGATTGCGGTTTTACGACTCCTTTTATTTTAAGAGTATACGGGGTTTCAGAGGCATTAGAGTATACCGTAATTGTTTTACGGATAGGTCCAGGACGTTTTGTATCGTACTTTACTTCTATGACACCACTCTCACCTGGTTGAATAGGGTCTTCAGGTTTTTTTGGAATGGTACAACCGCACGTTGAATATACACGTGCAATAATGAGCACATCATTTCCTGTGTTTTTAAAGGCAAATTCCCGTACGCCGTCAGATCCATAATCTATCTCTCCATAATCTACAACATCACTTTCAAAAGTGATAGCGGCTTTTTTCTCTTGGGCTGTTAGGCTTATAGTCATAAGACCTACAAACAGCAATAACATTAGTTTTTTCATAATTTCCAATATTTGAGGATGATAAAAGTAGTCAGAAATAAAGCCTCTACCAAATAATCATATCAACAATCAACTGATTTGACTGAATATACTTTTATCCTTAAAAAATCTTACTGACACTATTTATTAATCCTACTGTTATCAGTACTTTTGCTCATTAGTATTCAATAATCAGACCAAACTATGAGCATTGCTTCAAAATATGACGCTTCACAGGTAGAAGACAAGTGGTATGCGTACTGGATGGAACACAATTATTTCCATTCTACGCCTAACGAGAAAAAGCCGTACACCATTGTAATACCCCCTCCTAATGTCACTGGAGTCTTACACATGGGACACATGCTCAACAATACGATACAAGACGTATTGATACGGCGCGCGCGCCTTATAGGGCTAAACGCTTGTTGGGTACCTGGCACAGATCATGCTTCTATTGCCACTGAAGCTAAGGTAGTTGCAAAATTAGCAGAGCAAGGTATCAAGAAATCAGATCTTACGCGTGAGGAATTTTTAAAGCACGCCTGGGAGTGGAAAGAAGAGTATGGCGGAGTGATTTTAGAACAACTTAAAAAACTAGGTGCCTCTTGTGATTGGGAACGCACCAAGTTTACTATGGACCCTGATATGTCTGAAGCGGTTATTAAAACGTTTGTAGATCTTTATAATAAAGGACGCATCTATAGAGGATACCGTATGGTGAATTGGGATCCTGAAGCAAAAACAACGCTTTCTGATGAAGAAGTCATTCACGAAGAAAAACAAGGAACACTCTATTACCTCAATTATAAAATAGAAGGTTCTGAAGACTTCTTAACAATTGCAACAACACGCCCAGAAACTATTTTTGGAGATTCTGCTATTTGTATTAACCCAAATGACGAGCGTTTTACGCATTTAAAAGGCAAAAAAGCCATCGTTCCTATTTGTGGTCGTGTAATTCCTATCATAGAAGACGAATATGTTGATATCGAATTTGGAACCGGTTGCTTAAAAGTAACACCTGCGCATGATGAAAATGATAAAGTACTAGGGGATAAACATACGCTGGAGGTTATTGATATTTTTAATGATGACGCTTCACTTAATAGTTTTGGACTTCATTATGAAGGGCAAGATCGCTTTGAATGTCGTAGGAATATCAAAAAAGAATTGGAAGAAATCGGATCTCTTGTAAAGACCGAAATCCACATAAATAAAGTAGGAACCTCAGAACGCACAAAAGCGGTAATTGAGCCTAGGCTTTCTGATCAGTGGTTCCTTAAAATGGAAGATCTCGTTGAGCCTGCTATCAAAGCCGTACTGGAAACTGGGGATGTGAAATTATTCCCTAACAAGCGATTTGACAACACCTACCGTCACTGGATGGAGAACATACGTGATTGGAATATCTCTCGCCAATTATGGTGGGGACAGCAGATTCCTGCCTATTTCTACGGAGACGGAAAAGAAGATTTTGTTGTAGCCGAAAGTATAGAGGAGGCGTTAACGCTTTCGCGAAAGCGTACTCAGAATGATAACCTACAGCTCACCGACTTACGTCAAGACGAAGATGCACTAGATACTTGGTTTTCATCTTGGCTATGGCCGATGAGTGTTTTTGATGGCGTGCGTAATCCAGACAATGAAGAATTTAAGTATTACTACCCGACCAATGACTTGGTAACAGGACCTGACATTTTGTTTTTCTGGGTAGCCCGTATGATTATTGCCGGCTATGAATACACAGACCAACGTCCATTTGAAAATGTATACCTCACAGGATTGGTTCGTGATAAACAAGGCCGTAAAATGTCTAAGTCTCTTGGAAACTCTCCAGATGCCTTAAAACTCATAGATGACTATGGAGCCGATGGCGTACGCGTAGGACTTCTACTAAGTAGTGCAGCGGGTAATGACTTAATGTTTGACGAAGAGCTTTGCCATCAAGGAAAGGGCTTTGTTACCAAAATCTGGAATGCTTTCCGATTAATAAAAGGTTGGGAAATCGATGATACGCTTGAGCAACCAGCTGCGAGTACCAAAGGATTAGAGTGGTATGACGCATGTTTTAATCAAACACTGATTGAGATAGAAGATCACTTTTCTAAATATCGCATTAGTGATGCACTCATGGCTACCTACAAATTAGTGAAAGATGATTTTTGTGGATGGTTATTAGAGATTGTAAAACCAGCCTACCAACAGCCTATAGATCGAAAGACGTATACTGCTATTATTAGTGCCTTAGAAAACAATTTACGCATTGTACATCCTTTTATCCCTTTTGCAAGTGAGGAAATTTGGCAAACACTGTCAGAGCGAACCCCAGAGGAGGCGCTTATCGTAAATAACTGGCCAGAACAACTACCTTTTGATGAGAAAATCACTACCGATTTTGAGTATGTATCTCAAGTTATTTCTGGTATTAGAAGGGCTCGAAAAAGCAAGAACATTCCAAATCATGAATCTATAGAATTACAAACTATACTTAATGAAGGAGTTCCTAATTACCTAGACACCCTCATTCTTAAATTAGGAAATATAATTACCTATACTACGGTTAATACCCCTCTAGAAGGAGCGCTTTCTTTTAGGGTAAAATCAAATGAGTATTTTATTCCGTTTGAAGAAGAGATTGATGTAGCCGCTGAAACTGCCAAAATAGAGGAAGAGTTAAAGTACACAAAAGGCTTTTTACAATCGGTTTCTAAGAAATTGAGTAATGAGCGTTTTGTAAACAATGCCCCAGAAAAAGTGGTGGCTATTGAAAAGCAAAAAATGGCAGATGCCGAAACAAAAATTGAGGCACTAGAAAAAAGATTAAAAAGTTTATCATAGGGACTTTTGAATCTTATATATAAAAAATGCGCTTATCGGTTTGATAAGCGCATTTTTTATATACCTGTAAACAATTTTACTTGTTTACATATTTATTCGCCTCTTCAATATATTCTCGTTTTGCCTCATCACTTGTCATACTTTTGACTTGTAATAGTGCATTAATTTTAAAAGCACTTACGAGCTCATGCTCTCCTTCTGGATGACTAAAGGTATTCTCTTGGGTCGCTTGTTTATAAAGCGAATAAAACCGCAACAGCACATCAGGAGGAAACTCCTGAGTGGCTTCGCCTACTCTTTTGAAGGCGTCCCAAAATTCGATATGGAGCGCTTTGTCTTCCATTATAACGTTGCGATTACTGATGATGCTCCCTTTACTTTTTGATTTAATTCTACAGCAATCTTAGTCCCTACAGGAAGGTAGATATCAACACGAGAACCAAATTTGATAAAACCACTTTCACCCCCCTGTGTCACTTCAGTTCCTTCTTCTGCATAATTTACAATGCGTTTAGCAAGTGCACCTGCAATTTGTCTATGCATGACTTCTCCAAATTCTTTAGTTTTCACAACAACCGTTGTACGTTCATTTTCTTCACTAGCCTTGGGGTGCCATGCGACTAGGTATTTTCCAGGATGATATTTACTAAACGTAACTTGACCTGCTCCAGGGTATCGTGTGACATGAACATTTAATGGTGACATAAAGACTGACACCTGTAGACGTGTATCTTTAAAATACTCTTTTTCAAAAACCTCCTCGATCACAACTACTTTACCATCTACTGGAGAAACAATGACTCCTTCGTCGTTGGGTGCGATACGACTTGGATTCCTAAAAAACTGAAGGATAAGTACCAAAAGTACTATCAATGTAGCAGCTATCAAATAAAACAGCCAGCCTTTTTCTAAAAATCGATTGACCGTTAATAGTCCAATCGTAAAAAGACCTAGTGCTATGATGATAATTTTACTTCCCTCTTTATGAAACATACTCTAATACTATTAAAAACAAATAAATAAATGGACTAGCAAAAATGATACTATCTAATCTATCATAAATACCTCCATGGCCAGGCATCAACTGCCCACTATCTTTAACTCCTGCCTGCCTTTTTAATTGCGATTGAATCAAGTCTCCTAATGTCCCAAAAACGGAGGTCACTATAGCAACAGTCACCCATAATTGGATACTTAAAAGTCCTGTAAATTTATAAATAAAAACACTAGCAATACAAGAAAAAACAAGCCCCCCTAAAAAACCCTCTATTGTCTTTTTAGGAGAAATCCGCTCTAGAAGCTTATGCTTTCCAATACTCTTACCCACAATAAAAGCAAACGTATCATTGATCCATATTAAAGCAAAAACACTTGCCACCAAATAGGACGTGTATTCCCCTTGATAGGAAGGTAACAATATCGTAAAGACGAAACCTCCTATAATGTAAAAAAGCAGATAGATATATTTTTGGGGTACTGTAATATAACGTTCAGAAGGTTTTATCAAGTTTTTGATAAGATATAGGTTGGTCATGATCGTTATCGCCAGAAAAACCAACATTACCTCTTTAGGCAACTCAAAACAACAAAAAGCCAGTACGGCTGCAACTAGAAGAATATAAGGAAGAGACGATTTTACGTGTACAAGTTTTAAATACTCATATAAACACATTCCTCCAAAAATTAATATTAATATCAGGAAACTATTCTCCCATGAAAATATAGCAAGCAACAAAAATGCTACATACAATAATCCAGAAAGTGCCCTAATAAAAACCTCACGCATATTACAAATCTTCTAACAGTAGCAAATATAAATTTTTTGTACTGCTTCCATAAGACATAAAGTCTTTTTCGTCTTCACTAGCTTCAAAATGTTTAATGGTTGTAATGTTGCTAGGGATATTCCCTTTATTCTTGTTTTTAATAAGTCGTAAGCCTTCCCCAATATTATTAACAATTTGACTTGTAGTGGCAAATACAACCATTGATTTTGGAAACTCTTGAAGTTTTAATTCTTTCAATTGGTGAGAACTCACAAGGATAGAGCCATTATCAGCGATAAGGCTTTCACAGGTTGTTAAAAAGAACGAAGCATCTCGGTTTTGACTAAATTCAAGATTATATCCCTTAAAAGTGTCTTCTAAATGTTGATCAAAACAAAAAGCGTGTTTTTCATACCAATCATTTTCAAGAAGAATATCATCAAAGTTCTCTTTAAGCTCTTCTAAATTTACAGCATATAAAAATTTACCCCCATTAAGAATAAAGTTTTTTGTAAAACGTTCATCCGCTGGTGTGTGAACATCAGGCATATACTTACTGCGCTCGTCTTGATTTCTATCGGAACGAGGGCTGTCTGATTTAGATTCTTTTTTAAATAATTTTCTAAATAGACTCATGGTGAGATTTAGATTCGAGCATACAAGTTCTTCAAATATAAAAAAACTTGATTTAACGATAAGTTAAATCAAGTTTTAATTCTAGTATTAAGGAAAAATTTATGCTAAAGCCTCTGTGTCTTCCTTTTTTCCGAAAGGGCGATCTCCAAAAATTTCTAGTAAATTATCTTTAAAGATAACTTCCTTTTCTAAGAGTAGATCTGCCAGTTCAGTTAGCTTTTCTTTATTCACTTTTAGCAACTCTACAGCTCTTTGATATTGCTCTTCTACAATCGCAGATATCTCTTTATCAATCAACTCTGCTGTTTTTTCACTATAAGGTTTACTGAAATTATATTCAGATTGACCAGACGAATCATAATAGGTAAGGTTTCCTATTTTATCATTGAGCCCATATACTGTGACCATCATACGAGCTTGCTTAGTTACTTTTTCAAGATCACTAAGAGCTCCAGTAGATATTTCATCAAAAATAACTTCTTCTGCTGCTCTTCCTCCTAATGCCGCGCACATTTCATCTAGCATCTGCTTAGGGCGTACAATAAGACGCTCTTCTGGAAGATACCAAGCAGCTCCTAGAGATTGCCCTCTAGGCACAATGGTTACTTTAACAAGAGGTGCTGCATGTTCTAACATCCAACTTACAGTAGCGTGACCTGCCTCGTGATATGCAATGGCCTTTTTCTCGTCTGGAGTAATAATCTTATTTTTCTTTTCAAGACCTCCAACGATTCTATCTACAGCATCTAAGAAATCTTGTTTCCCTACTGCTTTATTTCCTTTACGAGCAGCAATAAGAGCCGCTTCGTTACAAACGTTGGCAATATCAGCACCTGAAAATCCTGGTGTTTGTTTGGCCAAAAAGTCAATATCTAATCCGTCATCTTTCTTTAAAGGGCGTAAGTGCACTTCAAAAATTTCTTTACGTTCTCTTACATCTGGAAGGTCTACATAAATTTGTCTATCAAATCTACCCGCCCTCATTAATGCCTTATCAAGCACATCTGCACGGTTGGTAGCCGCCAGTACGATTACATTAGTATTTGTTCCAAAACCATCCATCTCAGTTAGTAACTGGTTGAGTGTGTTTTCTCTTTCATCATTAGACCCTGAAAAATTATTTTTCCCACGAGCTCTTCCTATGGCGTCAATCTCATCTATAAAGATAATAGCAGGTGATTTTTCTTTTGCTTGTTTAAACAAATCTCGTACACGAGAAGCTCCAACTCCAACAAACATCTCCACAAAATCAGACCCTGACAGAGAAAAGAAAGGCACTTTTGCTTCTCCAGCAACAGCTTTAGCTAATAAGGTTTTACCTGTACCAGGCTGACCTACTAACAATGCTCCTTTTGGTATTTTTCCACCAAGGCTAGTATATTTTTCGGGATTTCTTAGGAAATCTACAATTTCTTGAACCTCTTCTTTTGCTCCTTCTAAACCAGCAACGTCTTTAAAAGATGTTTTAACATCAACCTTTTCATCAAAAAGTTTTGCTTTTGACTTCCCTATATTGAAAATTTGACCTCCAGGGCCTCCGCCAGAACCAGCTGACATACGTCTCATTATAAAAATCCATATGGCTACAATAAGTATAATAGGAAGAATAGGAGCGATCATGTCAAAAAAGCTGTGTTCTTCATCTGCATCTCTAGTTGCAGACAATCCATTTTTCTCAACGGTCTCATCAAATGATTTTACAAAATCACCACCATCTACATAGCTGATCACATAATCTGCTACGCCTTGTGATTTAGGCATCAACTGACCGCTTTTCTTACTTTTATGAACCTCCTTCTGCTTTGCATCTTGCGTCAAAAAGATTTTAGCTTCTTTTCTATTTGTAATGATGAAAACTAAGTCAATATCGCCATCTTTGAGATATTTTGTATACTCAGAATAACTAATCTTTTTAGGCTCTCCAAAGCCGCCATTGCCGCTAAACATACTAATAGCAATAAAGATCACTACTATTAATCCATAAATCCAATAATTACTAAATTTAGGCTTATTAGCTGGGGGTGTATTTTTTGTTTCTTTAGACATTCATTTTTTTTTTAATAACTAGTTGCTATAGACGTAATTTTTGCATCACCCCATAGGCTTTCAATATCGTAAAACTCTCGTATGTGTTTTTGAAAAACATGGACCACTACATTCACATAATCCATAAGTACCCATTCACAATTATCTAAACCTTCGACATGCCAAGGTTTTTCCTTTAATTCTTTACTAGCGACCTTTTGAATAGAATTTACTATCGCTGCTACTTGGGTATTTGAAGTACCATCACAAATAATAAAATAATCACAAACTGTGTTTTCAATATCTCTTAAGTCTAGAATATCAATGTTTTGACCCTTGACCTCTTCTATGCCTTCGATAATTTTTGCAATTAATTGATCTGCGCTCGTTTCCTTTTTTACCATTAAATCCTTTTATTTACACAAAGTTATTACAAATTTACGTTTATCAACCTTCTTAACATAAGTTTAAATAATATAATAACCCATATGCGTATTGTCAAACTTCATACCACCGATTCAACAAACGACTATCTAAAGTCATTAGCTAAAGAAGAAAAACTTGAAGAAGACACTGTCGTATGGGCCCTAGAACAAACCAATGGAAGAGGGCAAATGGGAACCAAATGGTCTACGAACTCAGGTAAAAACTTAACATTCAGCGTCTTTAGGAAAATACAACAGATCACTATAGATCAGCAGTTTTATGCTTTAATGGCAGCTTCTTTAGCCGTGAAAGATGTTTTAAAAAAATTATTAATAAAAAACGTGCGTGTAAAATGGCCTAACGACATATTGTCAGACAAGAAAAAAATATGTGGCATTCTTATAGAAAATGTCATAAAAAAAGGGGAATTAAACGCCATGGTTATTGGAGTAGGACTTAATGTGAATCAAACGATTTGGGAAGATGTCCCAAGAGCTACTTCCATCAAGTCGCAAACCGGTATTCATTTTGACCTTCAAGAGATTTTAAACTTGTTGCTGGAGCAGTTTCATTACTACGTAAAAATGCTTCTTGACGGAAATTTAGACACCATAAAAAAAGAATACGAAGCTCACCTTTTTAGAAAAGACAAACCTTCTACCTTCTTAAATGCAAACAAAGAACAATTTGTAGGCATTATTCAAGGGGTCACTGACCAAGGCAGGCTTATTTTATTGGAAGAGGACAATCAACTTAAGGAATACGATTTAAAAGAAATACAATTACTTTTTTAAGATGAGATTACCATTTTTAACCGCTTTAAAAAATGGTTTTATTTGTATCTTTGTTACTTGTAATATAAGCTATGCAAGAAGAAACAATCGCATCCCCAGTGAGACAACCCAAACCTAAATGGTTACGTGTTAAACTCCCTACTGGAAAAAAATATACTGAACTTAGAGGGTTGGTTGATAAATACAACCTTCACACGATATGCACCTCAGGTAGTTGTCCTAATATGGGAGAATGCTGGAGTGAAGGGACTGCAACCTTTATGATTCTAGGTAATATCTGTACACGCTCCTGTGGTTTTTGTGGCGTAAAAACAGGAAGGCCTGAAACGGTAGATTGGGAAGAACCAGAAAAAGTAGCCCGCTCTATAAAATTGATGGCTATAAAACATGCAGTTATTACTTCTGTAGACAGGGATGACCTAAAAGACATGGGAACCATTGTATGGGGAGAAACCGTAAAGGCTATACGACGCATGAATCCTGAAACAACCTTAGAAACACTTATTCCAGATTTTCAAGGAAGAGAAGATCTTCTTGATCGGATTATTGATGTACACCCAGAAGTTGTGTCTCATAATATGGAAACCGTTAAGAGATTGACACGTGAAGTTCGTATTCAAGCTAAATATGAACGCAGCCTAGGGGTTTTAAAATACCTAAAAGACAATGGTATTACTAGAACAAAATCTGGTATTATGCTCGGTTTAGGAGAAACGGAAGCAGAAGTGATACAAACATTGGAAGATCTTCGATCTGTCAATCTGGATATTGTAACTATAGGTCAGTACTTACAGCCTTCAAAAAAACACCTTCCCGTAAAACAGTTTATTACTCCTGACCAGTTTAAAAAGTATGAAGAAATAGGTTTAGAAATGGGCTTTAGACATGTAGAAAGTGGCGCTCTTGTTCGGTCATCATATAAAGCCCAAAAGCATCTTACATAAAATTTATGAGCACTATCAAAGTTGCCATTAATGGTTTTGGCCGCATAGGCAGAAATCTTTTTAAATTGCTACACCAGCATAAAGACATAGAGGTGGTCGCAATTAATGACCTAGCAGATGCACACACCTTAAGTCATCTATTAAAATTTGATAGTATTCATGGCATTTTTGATGCAGATGTACGCTTTCGCGAAAGCGCACACAACCACAATACCATTATTGTAGATGATAAAGAGATTCTATTATTTAATAGCCCTGACATTAAAAAAATCCCTTGGGCAACAGTAAATCCTGATATTGTTATTGAATCTACAGGGAAGTACAAAACAAGACCTGATCTAGAATACCATATTTCTAATGGAGCCAAAAGAGTCATTCTCACAGTTCCTCCGCAAGATGATCAAATTAAAATGGTTGTTTTTGGCGTCAATGAACATATTCTTGACCCTACAGATACAATTATATCTAATGCATCCTGTACTACCAATAATGCTGCCCCTATGATCAAAGTGATCGATGAATTGTGCGGTATAGAACAGGCCTACATTACCACCATCCACTCGTATACGACAGATCAAAGCCTCCATGATCAACCCCATAGGGATTTACGCAGAGCAAGAGCCGCAGGTCAGAGCATCGTTCCTACTACGACAGGTGCTGCAAAAGCACTTACAAAGATTTTTCCGCATCTTTCAGATGTTATTGGAGGTTGTGGTATTAGAGTACCTATAGCAAATGGATCTCTTACAGATATTACCTTTAACGTACAAAGAGACACTAGTATCGAAGCCATAAACAACAGCTTAAAGCAAGCTTCTCAAACACACTTAAAGGGAATTTTAGAATACACAGACCTACCATTAGTCTCTATAGATATTGTAGGTAATACACATTCCTGCATATTTGACTCTCAAATGACCTCTGTCATCGGTAAAATGGTGAAAATTATAGGCTGGTATGACAATGAAATAGGATATTCTAGTCGAATTATCGATTTAATTTCATCCATTAGCAGGAAATAATATATATTCGTAATTATTAAAATGCAATTTAATAATATGAGCACGTTTTTAATTCGCTTTCTGCTCTTAGTGTTATGTATTCTTCCCGCATCTATTGTGGCTCAAGAAGTAGACCTTTCTACCCAAAAAATTACCAATAAAAAAATTGATTCATTACTTACAGTAGCAGCTGTTGCTATTGAGAACAATGACTACAGCACCTCTGCACAGCTCATGATTAGAGCTAGAGACTTAGCCAAAGAAACTAATAACAAAGGAAGATTAGGCCTTGCTTCTAGTGCTTTATCTCGCCTATATCTTCTTACTGGCAACATAGAGAAAGCGAGAGAAGAAAACGACCTTGCCATTAAAATACAACTCGAACCAAATAGTAGCACAGAAAGCTTAGGGCAAAACTATATTACTGCCGCAAAAATTGAACTACAAGAAAGAAATTACCCAAAAGCTTCCGAATACCTTGAAAAAGCCGAAAAAACGTTAAAGAATATAAGCCGACCTGAATTATTATCCAAAGTATATCTTAGTCAAGGAGCTATTGCTTCAACAAAAAACAATACGCAAAAAGCAGAAGAATTATTTGACTTAGCGATCTCACAAGCAAATAATGCAGGCAATAAATTTTTAATAGCAAAAAGTAATATCCAAAAAGCAGAAGTGCTGTTACTTCAGAAAAAAATAGAGGAAGCTAGCGCTGCCATAAATACCGCACAAGAAATAAGTTCTGCAGAAAATTACCCTAATCTCCTATCAGAATCTTATAGAATAAGTAGTCGTATAGCCAAGGAACAAAATGACATCCCTAAGGCGTATGAACATATTGTGCTTTACAACACCTATACAGAAAAAAATAGAATAAATAAAGACACAGGAATTGTCGTTGACTTCTTAAATGAAAACAAAGAATTTAATGCCCGATTAAAAAAAGACATAGAATCAGAAAGAGTCCGATCAAAAAAAGCAAATACTTTTACGACGGTCTTGAGTATTGCCATGGTCACGGTATTATCTTTATTAATCCTTTCTTTATACAAGAACAATAACCTTAGAACCAAAGCAAACGAATTATTACAAGCAAAAAACACTGAGCTAATCGTTGCAAAAGATAATGCAGAAAAAGCCTCTATGGTCAAAGCGCAATTCTTATCTACCATAACACACGAGTTACGTACACCAATGTATGCCGTAACGGGGCTCACTCATTTATTACTAAGTGAAAACCCAACAGAAGAACAAAAGAAACATCTTGATTCTTTAAAATTTTCTGGAGAATACCTATTATCCTTAATCAACAACATACTAGATCTCAATAAACTAGAAGCAAACAAGGTTGAGGTAGAACAAACCGCGTTCAACCTTAAAAAACGTATTGAAGATGTACTATTTGCCTTAGGAAAATCTGCAAAAGATAAAGGGAATAAATTAAACTTTGAGTTTGACCCAGACATTCCTGAAGAGGTATTAGGAGATCCACTTATGATCTCTCAAATACTCATTAACCTTGTAGGTAATGCTGTTAAATTTACACGCGATGGTCATGTCGATATTCGCGTTCAAAAAATAAAACAAACAGAATCAGAAGCGCATCTTCACTTTGAGATTGAAGATACCGGAGAAGGTATCTCCAAAAAGAAACAAAAAAATATTTTCCAAAACTTCACACAAGGGTCTGTTGCCATCAACAGAAAATTTGGAGGTACAGGATTAGGACTATCCATTGTAAAGAATTTATTAGATCTATTAGGTAGTAAAGTAGAATTAGAGAGTACCCTTGGAAAAGGCTCTAAATTTTCATTTAACATCAAATACAATCTTACAAAACAAACAGGAGAAGAATCAAATCCGCATAATATCATTTATGATATAGATTATGTTGCTTTAGAAAACAGAAAAATACTCGTTGTTGAAGACAACAAAATCAACCAAATGATTACACGTAAAATCTTAGAGAAAAATAAGATGGTATGTGATGTTGCAGACAATGGAGAAATTGCTGTAGAGAAAGCAAGAAGCCAAGACTTTGACCTTATCCTAATGGATATTCACATGCCTGGCATAAGCGGTATTGAAGCGACAGAACAAATACGTCTCTTTGACAAAGAAATTCCTATTCTTGCCTTAACTGCGGTGACTATAGATGAAAACATAGACGAGTTCCACGAAGCAGGTTTTAATGACATTATACCTAAGCCATACAAGGTAGAAGAGTTCTTCCAAAAAATACACAACGGCCTAAAACAAGCAAAAGTCTTTAATTAAAGTCATTTACAAAACTCAAAACCTGTTGAGTAAATAACGTTTCATCAGTCACAAATGAAACTTCAATAGCAAGGTAATACAAGGGCGTATTTTTAAGTAAAGGTGCCAACCGAACATAATCCTTTTCTGTAGTCAATATAAATTCACAGGACGCTAATGCTTTTATTTCGCTTAAAGCGAAATTATGGTGATCCTTAAACACTTTGTGTTCAAAATCCAATCCAAGCCCCTGAAGATGACTCACAAGAGGCGTGGGGTTTGCAATCCCAGTAACCAACGTTATTTTTTTACTCTTTAATTCAGAAATAGACCATCTCGCGTCATTAGATACAATCATATCACTATACCGAATGGTGGTAAAATAAACACTTTGATATGACAATGGCTTTAATTTTCTCACAATTGCATCCCTATCCTCCTGAGAGATGTCAGCTGGGCATTTTGTCACAATAATAATCTGCGCCCTATCTACACCTTTTCGGGGCTCTCTAAGATTGCCTGCGGGCAACAAATAATCATCTGCATACAAATCATGATAAGCCGTCAATACTATTTGAAAACCAGCCTTTACTTTTCTGTGTTGATAGGCATCATCAAGAATAATAACCTCAGGAGAAGGCGTTATTTTTAATAGCTGCGAAATGCCAAACTGTCTATCTTCACAAACCGAAACAATAACATCATTAAATTTTCTGGCAAACTGTAAAGGCTCATCACCTACATCTTGAGCGATACTATTCGAAGAAACCTCCAAATACCCTTTAGTTTTCCTCCCGTACCCACGGCTTAATGTCGCTATATGATACTGATCTTTTAAACATCTAATAAGATACTCTGTCATAGGACTCTTACCTGTACCGCCCGTATTTAAATTCCCAATACAAATGACAGGCAGATTGTATTCTTTATGAGAAAAATAGCCTAGATCATACGCTTTATTACGCAATAAAGTGATGATATAATAGAGTCCTGCAAAAGGAAACAAGATTTTACGTAGTTGTTTCATAAAGGACGAAGGTATAATTTTTATCTTTACTTTTTTAAGATTCGATTTATGACTATACGTGATGTTACCAATATACTTGAAGAATGGGCTCCACTCCCCTACGCAGAAGATTTTGATAACGTAGGATTACTTGTGGGCGACGCCTCCTCCCGACTAACTAATATTTTAGTGACTCATGATGCTCTAGAAAGTGTAGTTCAAGAAGCTATTGATAAAAACTGTAACCTTATTGTTTGTTTTCATCCTATTTTATTTTCTGGATTAAAGAAAATAACAGGCTCAAATTATGTGGAAAAATCAATTCTAAAGGCTATTAAAAATGACATCGCTATCTATGCCTTACACACAGCACTTGACAATGTATCGTACGGCGTTAACTATGGTATGGCAAAAGCACTTGATCTTATAGATACACAAATTCTAATTCCTAAAAAAGAACATATACATAAACTAGTAACCTATGTTCCCCATGCATCCCTAGAAAAAGTAAAAGAGGCACTTTTTAAAGCGGGTGCCGGACAAATAGGAAACTATGACCAATGTAGTTTTGGCGTCTCAGGCGAAGGTAGTTTTCGCGCAAGCAAAAACGCAAATCCTGCCATTGGCAGTATAGGAGTTCAACATAAAGAACCAGAAACACAATTACACATTACCTACGAAAAACATTTCGAATCAAAAATACTAAAGTCACTATTTACAAATCATCCCTATGAAGAAGTGGCTTATGAAATAACAACACTGCAAAACAATCTCCAAAATGTAGGTATGGGTATGGTAGGTCATCTTAAAAACCCAATTCCTGAGGTTGATTTTTTAAAACTTGTCAAAAAAATATTTAAGACAGGTGGCATAAGACATTCTGAACTACTCAACAAACCTATTACAAAAGTGGCTGTTTTAGGAGGGAGTGGTGCTTTTGGAATATCACAAGCCATCCGAAGCAACGCAGATATTTACATAACCGCAGATCTTAAATATCATGACTACTATAAAGCAGAAAAACGAATTTTATTGGCCGATATTGGCCACTTTGAAAGCGAACGCTTTACAAAAAACATAATAGCTGACTATCTTACAGAAAAAATTCGTAATTTTGCAGTCGTTTTATCTGAACAAAATACCAATCCCATCAACTATTTATAAAGTATGGCAAAGAAAAAAGAATCAACAGTCGAAGAGAAGCTAAGAGCTTTGTATGATTTACAACTTATAGATTCTAGAATAGACCAAATACGCAATGTACGAGGAGAATTACCTTTAGAAGTCGAAGATCTTGAAGATGAAGTTGCTGGTCTCAACAAGCGTATTGAAAAATTGGATAATGAATTATCCTTAATTGAAGATCAAATAAAAGCAAAGAAGATTCAAATTGAAGAGTCTAAGGCTTCTATCAAGAAATATTCTGAGCAACAAAAAAATGTTCGTAATAATCGCGAATTTAACGCACTTAGTAAGGAAGTTGAGTTTCAAGAACTAGAAATTCAATTGGCTGACAAGAACATACGTGAGTTTAAAGCTCAAATTGAGCAAAAAAACGAAGTTATCTCTACTACTAAGGAACGTCTAGGAGAGCGTGAGAAACATCTTAAGCACAAGAAAAGTGAATTAGATGCCATTTTAGCAGAAACTGAAAAAGAAGAAAAAGCACTTATTAAAAAGAGTGATGATTTTGAAAAAGAAATCGATGAGCGTCTCGTAAAAGCATATAAGCGTATACGAACGAATGTGCGTAATGGTCTTGCCGTTGTTCCCATTGAACGTGGAGCTTCAGGAGGATCATTTTTCACGATCCCGCCACAAGTACAAGTTGAAATAGCGAGTCGCAAAAAAATCATCACTGATGAACACAGTGGTCGTATTCTTGTAGATAGCGAGCTAGCATCAGAAGAGCAAGAAAGAATGGAATCTATGTTTAAATCTATCTAATAATAGATCTAACACACATATACCAAAAGGGTCTAGTTAACAGCTAGACCTTTTTTTTGTATATAAAACTACCTAGAGAGTGTTAGGCTAGATGACTAGAAATCTTGATATAGGTAAAGTTATACAAAGATCAAATAATGAAATGCTTTTTTTGCATTCTACTTCTGTCAGTGCGCTTTCGCGAAAGCGTACGCTGATAGAATACGCTCTAAAAACAACATACCAGCAGATCATCAAAGCTACTCTAGACACGCTATTAAAAGGTATTTACAGATGGATACCTAGCGGCATTAAACTTAAACTTGACAGATAGCACACAGCTACAGGAAGTAATCACGCTTGCAGGCTGACACTTCCCACATATATTTCACTTTCGGGCATAAAAAAAGGTCTGACACATTTCTGTATCAGACCTTAAA
>CAYGQJ010000060.1:0-11507 GCA_964351845.1 uncultured Flavobacteriaceae bacterium
TGATTGTAAATTCAGCACCCGCAGCTCCATTGGTATCATGCCATCCAAAAGGAGATGCTGTAGCATCAGCAGGGTTAGTGACCAACGTACGGTTTCCATAATATGGGCTTTCTAATGGCAATGCATACACTCTATACGTTCCATCCATAAATGGAGCCGCTTCAGCAAGAGGACCAAAAGATGTATTCTCAATGGCAATATCTTCACACTCTTCTTCTATAAATGTCTTAACGGCAACTTCTTCTGCATCATGATCATGATCATGCTCTCCTGCAATATTACAAGAAACTGTAAGGTCATGTTTAGCTATAATGTTTCCAGAACTCGCATCGATCCAGTAACTCCAAACAGATGGTGTTTCCTTTTCAGGAAAAATCACTTCCCAAGCTTTCGTAATACTTCCATCTGGGAATACATAATAGGCTTCTTTAGTCAAGATCTCTCCAGCTGCAATGCTATAATCTGTGTACACCTCATATCCAGGCACACGTGCAGCGGTGTCTAATTTTAAATTAGAAGGAGACCGATACCCCATTTGATTAGTAATTCCCTGTATGGCCTGCGTGGCTGTCATAGAACCCGCACTTTTCACCTTACTAGATATATTTTTTATCAAGTTTCTATCGATAGCTCTAAAAAGCGTACCATCGCTTTTCATGTGAACACTCGATTCCGTTCCTTGTACTTCAATCCCATTAATCGCCTGACGATAATATATATGATGAATACCGCTTAGGCTACTGGTGTGCTGACTTGTAATCACAAAATCAGTATCCTGATCTGTGAGCGCATCACGAGTCGCCATAGAAGTCAGAAATGATTGAACTTCGTTACCACTTGCCAGTGTCGTTGGACTGGTTTGCTGTGGTGTATTAAAAAAATCAGCTGGTAGCTGGATTTGTGACTTAGAAACGGGTTGACTTCCCGCAGGTCTTTTTTGAGCCGTAAGTGTATGTATTGTTAAAAACAAAATACACACAAGAGTAATGTGTTTCATATCAGGTATTTTAAATATTTAAACGATCAATCAGTATAGATTAAAGGTCAAAAAGTCCGACAAAATACACAATTAATTTCAAAAACACCTAATTATCGTTAAGGTTTATGAAAGAAGAATGATGCTTAACACTATATTATTTTAAAGAATCACATAGCAACATAATAAATACCAAGATTATAAAACATCATTACACTAATGACAGTATTAGCTCCCTAAACAAGAAAACATACTAACAAAAAAAACGCTATTCAATATTGAATAGCGTTTTTACTTGAGTATAATGACTACTCTATTTTTTTTCGACTACGGGAGCATTTAGTTTACTACTCATCTCTATAGAAATTGCAGATCTTTCAAATTTCATTTTTCCAGCTCCTGTTTCTAAGACACAAGTTTTATCCTGTAATTCTAATATTTTTCCGTGTAAGCCACTTTTGGTAATTACTTTATCACCTTTCTTAAGCGCTTTATCGAATTCTTTTTCTTGCTTTTGTTTTTTACGTTGTGGTAGTACTATAAAAAATACGATAAACACCGTAAAGAGCAAGAGTGGTCCTAATAAATCTGTTGACATATATTATTTGCTAACCCCAGCAGCTGGTGCATTTACAAAAGCTTTAATACGTAAAGTCTCTGTCCCTTTTTCTGTATTTGCTTTAATTGTGATTGTTTTTGTAATTGCATTTGCGCCACTAGCGTTGTACTTTACAAGTAACTCACCTTTTTCTCCTGGTGCAACTGGGTTTTTAGAATACTCAGGTACAGTACATCCACAAGAACTTTTTGCGTCAACAATTACTAAAGGAGCTTTTCCTGTGTTTGTAAACGTAAATTTGTGCTCTACTGGGTTTCCTTTTTCAATAGTTCCAAAATCATACTCAGACTCATCAAAAGTCATCACAGGAAATTCAGTCGCTTGAGCATCACGTGCAGCAGCTACCTCTACGTTGTCTTCTTTTACTTTACTTGTTGCATCTTCTTTACAAGACGTAAAGATCATAGCAGTTAGTACACCTAATACAAGAATACCTTTTTTCATTTTTTATAATTTTTAATTAATATAGTTCTATAGCAAAAATACTAAAAATACTTATAATGTAAAGTTAAGAGAACAGGTTTCTAACATAATTCCTTTTTTATAGATAAAAAGAAACCAACATTTTGATTATAAATACATTACACAAATAACACATGTAACAATTATTCAAGACCTCTTCCTTCTTTCTTAAATTTGTTGCTTTTTTGATACTCTTTTACAAGCTTATCAAGGATTCCGTTAATGAATATACTACTCTTTGGCGTAGAGTATTCTTTAGCAATTTCCAGATATTCATTAATCGTTGCTTTTACTGGAATGGAAGGGAATTTCAAGAATTCACACAACGCCATTTTGATCAAAACCAGATCTACATCAGCAATACGATCTTTATCCCAGTTAGGCGTGTTATTTTCTATTTCGGTACTTAAAAATTCATTATTGCTTACCGTGCGTTCTAGTAAATCTACACTGAAGGTTCTATCTTCTTCATTCTTAAATAAACTAGGAAGAAAAAGACTTTCTGGCGAATTTGGCTTTACTTTTTGTAACCTCTTTAAGACCGTCATGTTCACGATAGGCAAATCATCTAGCCACGTCAATCTGCTATCTTCTATATAGTCATAAAGCTTATCATTAGGTGCAATGAGTTCTGTATACCATTTTATGACAAACTTTCGTGCGCTTTTAAATCCTGAGTCAGGATCATTCATATACTCCTCATAAAGCTCACTTGCGATAAGTTCGTTAAAGATAACAGCTACATACTCATCATCCATACGCCAATTTTTCAATTTGCGTTTGTCTAGTTCGTCTTGCAATAGGGAGTTGCTACTCAATTTTACAAGCACCTCATTGCTCAGGAATTTTTCGTTTGGATTTTTTTCTTCTTCGGTGGCCAGAATTTTCTTGGCGTGTTTTTCTGAGTGCGCTTTCGCGAAAGCGTGTACCTCCACCATCATATCTAGCATCAAGAGATACAGATTATATACCTGTGCTATACTTTCGTTTACAAATTTACTCTCTACCTGGAGATTGTTATTCTCCTTACAACCCATGGCATATATGGTTTGCATCACCTTCACTCGAATGTGTCTTCTATTAAGCATAGCTACAAAGAACTTTTTTCTTTTAATGAAATTAAAAAAGGGATTTTATCGTTTTTGACAAAATCCCTGCAAAAGTACATTTTTTTGATAGTAGTTTTCCTACTTATTTTCATTTTTACGTGCTTCGATACGCTCTAATGCAATTTTAAGGGCAGCTTGATGCGTGGTAATCGCATTGGTACCTGCCTTTTCTATGATTTCTAGGGTAGTATCATAAATATTTTCTGTCTTACGGATAATTTCTTCCTTACCGTATTTTTCAAGCTCTGCATATACATTAATAATTCCCCCTGCATTGATTAAAAAGTCAGGAGCATATACGATCCCTCTTTGCTGTAAACGAGCTCCGTGCAAGTTTTCATCTGCCAATTGATTATTAGCTGCTCCTGCAATCACTTTTACTTGTAACTTATCAATCGTATCATTATTAATGGTTGCTCCTAGTGCACATGGGGCATAAATATCTACCGGAAGGCTATAAAGGTCATCTCCTCTATAAATCTCTGCGCCGTATTTTTTACTTACGGCTTCTAGACGTGCTTCATTGATATCACTAATAATGACCTTCCCTCCTTCTTTGGTAATATGGTCTACAAGGACTTCACCTACATGACCGATTCCTTGTACCAAAACCGTACGTCCTTCTAAATGCTCAGATCCAAAAGTGTGTTTTGACGCTGCTTTCATTCCCATAAATACGCCATACGCCGTAATGGGTGATGGATTTCCAGCTCCTCCTTTACTTTCTGAGATTCCCGTAACATAAGGCGTCACTTCACGCACCAAATCCATGTCTGCTGTTTCCATTCCTACATCTTCTGCAGTAATGTATCTTCCACTTAAGGAATGTACAAACTCACCAAAACGCTTCATTAACTCAGGCGTTTTCTGTGTTTTTGCATCTCCTATAATAACGGCTTTCCCACCGCCTAAATTAAGTCCTGTGATCGCACTTTTAAAAGACATCCCTCTAGAAAGACGAAGTACATCATTTAAGGCATCCCACTCAGTCGCATAATTCCACATACGCGTACCTCCAAGGGCAGGTCCCAAAACTGTATTATGTATTCCAATGATTGCTTTTAAACCTGTATCTTTGTCATTACAAAAAACGATTTGTTCGTGATCATTAAAAGAAAGCTGACCAAAAACGGGATCTGCTTTTTTTAGTTCTTGCGGAGTAAGTATGTCTGCAATCATATAGTCTATGTGTAAAGAGGTTGTTTTATGTATTTGATAATAATTGTAAGCAAAAATAATGAATAGTTCAATTTGTTGGTATTAAAATATTGATAAAATGAATATTTCCTAAAAAAGAAAGAGTACCCATTCATAAATGAACGCACTTAAAACGCTAAATCAATATTTTCTACGTTACAAATGGAGGCTCATCTTCGGTATTATTTCCATCATTGCTGCCCGATTTTTTGCCGTAACCGTTGTTAAAATGGTAGGCAACTCTGTAAAGGTAATTGAAAAATATTGCGCTATTGAAATCACGTACGCAGAATTTGAAAGTGAGCTCAAGCAACTGCTATTGCTTTTGTTGGGGGCTGTTCTTTTATCAGGGTTTTTCACTTTTTCAATGCGTCAACTTATTATTGTGGTATCTCGATACATCGAAGCCGATCTTAAGGATGATATTTATGCCCAATACCAACGATTATCCTTAGGGTTCTATAAAAAGAATAGAACGGGAGATTTAATGAATCGCATTAGTGAAGACGTAGGGAAAGTACGTATGTATGTAGGCCCAGCCATTATGTACATGCTCACCGCTTTGGTTCTTTTTGCTACTGTTATTCCTTATATGTATGCTACAGCGCCGAGTTTGACACTGTACACACTCGTACCCTTGCCTATATTATCGCTAGCGATTTATAAATTGAGCCGGGAGATTCATAAACGAAGTACCATTGTCCAAGAATACCTCTCAAAATTAACCACATTTACGCAAGAATCCTTCAGCGGAATCTCAGTAATCAAAGCCTATACATTAGAAGGATATACCCATAAGGGATTTACAGAGCTAAGCGATGACAGTAAAGACAAGAATCTTGACCTCGTAAAAGTACAAGCCTTTTTCTTTCCGTTAATGATCGGGCTTATTGGCGCTAGTAACTTATTAGTGATCTACATAGGAGGAAATCAATACATCAATGGGCAGATACAACTTGAAACCGTCGTAGAATTTATCATGTTTGTAAACATGCTTACATGGCCCGTAGCAACCGTAGGATGGGTCACCTCTATTATAAAAGCCGCTGAGGCATCCCAAATTAGAATTAATGAGTTTCTAAAAATTGAACCAGAAATTCAAAACACAATAGCAGCCGAAACACCTATAGAAGGAAAGATTTCATTTAAAAATGTGAGTTTCACCTATGAAGATACAAACATTACTGCTCTAAAAAATATAAGCTTCTCTATTGAAAAAGGAAAAACACTCGCTATTATAGGACGTACAGGGTCTGGAAAATCTACGATACTTGAACTCATAGGAAGACTGTATGATGTGACTTCTGGAGAAATACAGATCGACAACACACCCATACAACAACTTAATCTAAACGACGTACGTGCCGCCATAGGATATGTACCACAAGATGCTTTTTTATTTTCAGATAGTATTAAAGAGAATATCAAATTTGGAGCGCCTAACGCCACCGATGACGAAGTGATTACCTTTGCAAAAGCAGCTGTCGTTCATGAAAATATCATCGATTTTAAAGAAGGTTACGAAACCATTCTTGGAGAACGCGGCATTACCCTATCCGGAGGTCAAAAACAACGCGTTTCTATTGCGAGAGCACTTATAAGTAAGCCAAAGTTAATATTATTAGACGATTGTTTGAGTGCTGTAGATACCGAAACAGAAGAACAAATTCTAGAAAGCCTTCATCAAATAAATGAAGATACAACCACGATAATTGTAAGTCATAGAATATCTTCTGCAAAAAATGCAGATCAAATTTTAATTCTTAATGAAGGTGAAATTGCACAGCAAGGAACTCATAATCAGCTTATAAAAGAAGAAGGCTATTATAAAGAATTATATTTAAAACAACTAGATCAAAAAGAAATGTAAAAAAAAATTGGGCGACATTCTTTTTTTTATCATTTTTGAGCAAGGAATTACTAAAAAACTAAAACTACAAATTGATTATGGGTGATTATGATTCGAGGGATAATGAAGAGATTTTCTCAAAAGTATTAAGAGCTGGTAGAAGAACATATTTTTTTGATGTACGCTCAACAAAGGCTGGAGACTATTACTTAACCATTACCGAAAGTAAGAAGTTTACAAATGATGATGGTTCATTTCACTTCAAAAAACACAAAATCTATCTCTACAAAGAAGACTTTACTGGATTTACAGATATTCTTAACGAAATGACAAGCTACATCCTTGAAGAAAAAGGAGAAGAAGTCATTAGTGATCGTCATCAAGCTGACTATCAGCGTCCAGAAGTTACCGAAGATAATGATGGAACACCAGACAAAGATGATACACCAAGTGCAAAAGATTTTACCAACGTAAACTTTGAAGACATATAAGGTGTTAATTATAAATTAGATATAACAAAAACCCCATCAAAATGATGGGGTTTTTAGTTGGATACAATACATGTCCTCACAAAGCATCTCTTCACTTGTTAAAAGCATTCTAAGCTTGTCAAACACAAAAAAAATATCTTATTTTTAGAGTCATACTAGCAAACCAAAAAATATCTTACTAAACTCAAACCAACACACTATGCGTTTCCTTTACGTTTTTCTATTTTTTACAATATCCTCGGCTTTTGCTCAAAGCGGCGAAGTAGATATGTCTTACTACTTACCACAAGGCGTCACCTACAATCAAGACATCCCTACGCCAGAAAGCGTCCTTGGGTATGTCCCTGGAGAGTGGCATGTAAGCCATGATAAACTGTCTGAGTACATGCGTACCTTAGCGGCAGCAAGTGATAGGATTACTATAGAAAATAGAGGAGCTACCGCTGAGGGAAGACCCATACTCTTATTAACCATCACCTCCCCTTCCAATCACAATCGTATAGAAGACATCCGTAAAGAACATGTAAAACTTGTCGAAAAAGGCAGTGCTTCATTATCGACTTCAAACATGCCTATTGTGGTCTACCAAGGATTATCTATACACGGAAATGAACCCTCTGGAGCCAATGCCGGCTTAGTCGCTGCATATTATTTGGCTGCAGCACAAGGTGCAGAAATAGACGCCTTGCTAAAAAACACTGTGATTCTTTTTGACCCCTCGTTTAATCCTGACGGGTTACAACGTTTTGCCTATTGGGCAAACACCAATAAAAGTATTAACATCAATGCAGATCCGCAAGATCGTGAGTATGACGAGGTATGGCCAAGAGGACGTTCTAATCATTATTGGTTTGACATGAACCGTGATTGGTTACCCGTACAATTACCAGAATCTAGAGCGCGTATCAAAACATTTCACCACTGGTACCCAAATATCTTAACCGATCATCATGAGATGGGAAGCAATTCGTCTTTCTTCTTTCAGCCAGGCATACAGTCCCGTACGCATCCCTTAACGCCAAAACTCAATCAAGAACTAACCAAGAAAATAGGAAACTATCACGCAAAAGCATTGGATAAAATTTCAAGCTTATACTACACCGAAGAAAACTTTGATGATTTTTACTACGGTAAAGGTTCTACCTTCCCAGATATTAATGGAAGTATTGGTATTTTATTTGAGCAAGCCAGTTCTCGTGGTCATGCACAAGAAACGGATAATGGATTATTAGAGTTTAAATTCACGATCAGAAATCAGTTTACAGCCTTCTTATCTACCCTAGAAGCAGCACAAAATATGCGTGTGGAATTACTCGATTACCAACGTGATTTCTACAATAATGCGCGTAACGAAGCAAAAGGAGGCGCCTATGCCTTCGGAAGCGAGAAAGATGCCGCAAGTGCCTACCATCTTGCTGAAATATTAAAACGACATAAAATAGAAGTACATGAAGTAGGTAATAGCTTTCGCGAAAGCGGAAAAGAATTCAAAAAAGGCTACAGTTACATCGTACCGAAAAGTCAGCGTCAAAGCAGACTCATCAAAGCCATGTTTGAGAAGCGAACCACCTTTCAAGACAGTCTCTTTTATGACATCTCTGCTTGGTCATTCCCGCTTTCTTTTGGACTCAATTTTACAGAAAATGCGTCGCTCTCAAATGCAGGGCCTGCGATTCAAGAATTGCAAATGCGTACACCAAAAACAGTATCCACAAGTACCTACGGCTACCTGATGCAATGGCATGAATACTACACGCCCAAAGCATTGAATAAAATCCTGAACGCTGGACTACGTGCAAAAGTAGGAATGGAAAAATTCACCCTAGAAGGCAATGCCTATGATTATGGAACCATTTTTATTCCTGTCCAAAATCAAAACATGAAAACCCAAGAATTAAGTACATTCTTAAGTAACCTTTCCAAAGAAACAAACATAGATATCACCGCTGTAGGTACAGGACTTACCGAAGGGATTGACCTAGGAAGTGGTCAGTTTAGAGCCCTACAACCTGCAAAAGTAGCCATTGTTCTTGGCGAAGGATTCAATCCGCATGACGCAGGAGAAATCTGGCATGTATTTGATACACGCTACGATATGAAAATCACAAAACTAGATATCAAAAACCTAAACCGTGCTGACCTAAGTCGTTATACCGATATCATTATCCCACATTCGTTTGGCGTATTAGATAAAGGAAAAACAGAAAAATTAAAGGCGTGGGTTCGCGCTGGGGGAACCCTTATTGGATACCGTAATGCGGCCAATTGGTTAGAAAGAAACAAGATGCTCAACATCACTTTTGAAAAAACAGAGAATCCTGCCAAAAACGTTACGTTTGAACAACGCAGAGATTTTAGTGGTGCACAAGTGATTGGAGGGGCTATTTTTGAAGCCAAACAAGATCGCTCACATCCTATCAATTTTGGATATGAAGATGATCGAATTTCGTTATTTAGAAACACCACTATTTTTGTCAAAGCAGATTCGACAAGCTATAAGAATCCTATTCAATACACGAAGAACCCATTGCAATCAGGATACATCAGCAAGATCAATTTAAAAGCGATCTCTGAAACAAGACCTTTTGTACACCAAAGCTCAGGAAGAGGAGAAGTTATTTTATTTACAGATAACACTAATTTTAGAGCCTTCTGGTACGGAACCAATAAATTATTAATGAATGCAATCTTCTTCGGAGAAGAAATGTAATCTATACATTCATGGTACTACAGACGCCTAAATTTCCCGTACATATCACAGGAACCCATGGCGTCATTATACCCGAAGAACACGCTAAGGTTTTTGCAGATGCAGGACACAAACGCATTCATATAAAAGCCTTTTTTAAAGACAACCAAATAGCGTTTCATGGAGCTCTTCGGTTGTATCAGGGAAATTACATCGTAAGTTTCGGAAAGCGCTATCAAAAAGAATTAGGCGTCTTCCCAACTGATTTTTTTGAATTCCAATTCTTTGAAAATACGACCACTTATGGCGTGGAAATCCCTGAAACCATGAAAGCAGTCATGGAAAGCGATCCGGAAGGATGCGCCTATTTTGAAAAATTGACAGACGGTAGAAAAAGAGGATTGATTTACTACGTAAAACGATTTAAAAATGAACAAACCCAAGTCGACAAATCATTGCTCATTTTTGATAATCTGAAACGAGGTATTACAGACCCTCGAGAATTAATTAAACAATTATAACCACTAGTGACTGGAATACTTTCTTGTAAATAGAAAAACCTGTATCTTAGAGTTCGCTAAAAAACCATTAAATAAAAAAACATGAAAAAAACATATATCGCAAGTGCTATGATCGCAATGGCATTATTTGCAAGCTGTAAAGAAGATACCAAAACGACAGAAAAAGAAGTGGTAAAAGAAGTCGAGAAAGTCGTTAAAAAGGTTGAAGAAGTAAAGATGGAAACGATCAAAATAGCATTGGATGCAAAAAGTGATAGCAAAGCCACAGGAAGTGTTGTCTTTGAAGAGTCAGATGGTACCGTAAGTATGATGGCTGCTATTCACGGACTTTCAGAAGGAACACACGCTATTCATATTCATGAAAAAGCAGATTGCTCTTCCGCCGATGGAAAATCTACGGGAGGTCACTGGAATCCTACGGCACAACCGCATGGAGCATGGGGCGCTGAGACAGGATATCACAAAGGAGACATCGGAAACTTTGAAGCAGACGAAAACGGAAATGGCGTGGTTACCTTCAAAACGGATGAATGGTGCATCGGATGCGGCGATGAAAAGAAAGATATCGTAGGAAAAGCGATTATTGTACACCAAGGAACAGACGATCTTACATCACAACCAAGTGGTGCCGCTGGCGCACGCATTAGCTGTGGTGGGATTATCAAATAACTCATTTTTCAAAACTCACCAAAAAGCCTTTACGCTATCCATAGCCTAAAGGCTTTTTTAATTAAGACATGAACACAATTCCAGAATTATATTTTCCTCGCGATGTAGAGTGGCGCGATTGGCTACATAACAATCACGAAACTTCAAAAGGAGTCTATTTGATTTTCTACAAAGTAGAAATGAAAACCCCATCCATGCGGTGGGAAGATGCCGTAAAAGTGGCCCTTTGCTACGGTTGGATCGATAGCACTGTAAAAAGCCTTGGCGATGGAAAACGAAGACAATATTTCTGTCAAAGAAACCCAAAAAGTGTGTGGAGCAAATTGAATAAAACCTATATCATTACCCTTGAAAAAGAAGGGCTAATGCATCAAAGCGGAAGACGCCTGATCAAACAAGCCAAAAAAGATGGTTCGTGGACACAACTAGATGATGTAGAAAATGGGATCATCCCCGAAGATTTACAAAAAGCCTTTGACAAACATACCCTCGCCTACACCAATTATCAAAATTTCGCTCCAAGTTATCGAAAAAGCTACTTATACTGGTTGAATCAAGCAAAGCGAACAGAAACCAAGCAAAAACGCATTCAAGAAATTATTCTCCTGTGCGAAGCCAATCAAAAATCGAGAGACGGTGGTGGCTGGGGACAGAAGAAGAAGTGATACATTAATATGAGTCAAAAATCAAATTTTAACTATGTAAAAGCGCCTTTCCATTAAAGGGAAAAGTGGCAATGGTAAAGTGATAACGGTATCATTGACGGAAACGGTGATGTATCCTAAGAAAAAACAATAAAATTAAATTATTAAAATAGTAATAGTGAGTTTAGATTTTCAGTTCTTAATTCAAATTACTAACTATAAGACCTCCGCCGGAATTTATGCTGAGTGTCACACTGAGCTCGTCGAAGTACGGAGGTCAA
>CAYGQJ010000060.1:11607-14448 GCA_964351845.1 uncultured Flavobacteriaceae bacterium
TCCGCCGGAATTTATGCTGAGTGTCACACTGAGCTCGTCGAAGTACGGAGGTCAAATGAATACCAACTATGAGATTTCCGCCTTCGCGGAAATGAAAAGAATAATGATATGAAAAAAATAGGATGCTTACTACTCACATTTTGGATAACACAATTCTACGCGCAAACGACGTTGCAGCCCGATGCCGTTTTTGATGGAGAAACACTTCATAAAGATTGGGTCGTAGTCGTCACCGATAGCATCATTACCTATGCAGGTGTTTCAACAGCTGAAACAGATCGTTATTTTAGAATTCCATTAGAAGGCATGACCTTGATGCCAGGGCTTATTGAAGGGCATTCCCATTTGTTATTACATCCGTATAACGAAACCAATTGGAACGATCAGGTATTAAAAGAATCCCATACCGAAAGAGCCATCCGCGGTGTGGTTCATGCGGAAAACTCTTTATTATCTGGAGTGACCACCATGAGAGATCTCGGTTCTGAAGGCGCAGGATACAGCGATGTGTACTTAAAGAAAATGATTGATCAAGGCATCATCCCCGGACCAAGATTATTGGTAGCAGGACCTGCGATTGTCGCAACAGGCGCCTATGGCCCCAAAGGATTTCATGAAGGCGTCACCGTCCCGCTTGGCGCTGAGTCAGCGAGCGGAACCACCGAAGTCATCAAAGCCGTGAGAAGGCAAATTGGTAATGGTGCTGATTTTATTAAAATCTACGCTGACTACCGTTGGCGCACTGGAGAACCCTCGCAAGCGACTTTTTTACAAGAAGAACTCGATGCCATGATTGCAGCAGCAGAAACCGCTGGAAGATATGCCGTAGCACACGCAAGCACGCCCGAAGGCATGCGAAGAGCTATCTTAGCAGGCGTTGAAACCATAGAACACGGCGATGGAGGCACCCTAGAAATCTTCCAATTCATGAAAGAAAAACAAGTCGCCTTCTACCCTACTTTGGCCGCAGGAGATGCGATTTCTCGCTATAAAGGATGGAACAAAGCCACCGATCCAGATCCTGATCGCATTCGAAACAAAAAAGCCACCTTTGCCCTTGCCTTACAATCGGGCGTGACCATAGGTTTTGGAGGCGATGTCGGCGTGTATACCCATGGAGAGAATTATCGCGAACTCGAACTCATGGTGGAATACGGGATGACACCGACGCAGACGTTACAAGCTGCAACTGCCGTCAATGCCAAGGTGTTTCATTTGGAAAAACTAGGAAACATTAAAAAGGACTATTGGGCAGATTTAATTGCTGTTTCAGGAGATCCTACCAAAGACATTACTACCATGAGAAACGTCACCTTCGTCATGAAAAACGGAAAAGTATATAAACAAGAAAAATGATGAAGAAACTACTTAAAATTATCAGTATTGCCGTCATTCTTCTAACCATCAGTTGTAAGGAGCAGTCAAAGGAAATTCTGAAAAAATCTCCCAAAGAATCCAAGAAAGAAAGCTTTGATCTTGTCATCTCTAATGCCAATGTCATCGATGTTCAATCGGGAGCGATCACCAAACAAACCTTGTATATCAACAAAGGGATACTTGTAGAAACCACGCCTGAACTAAAAACGGGTTTCCACACCTTCAAGCACATCAACGTAAAAGGCGCTTATCTACTTCCTGGCTTTTGGGATAACCATGTGCATTTTCGCGGAGGCGAACCCCTCATTGCGCAAAATGAAAAATTCCTAGCACAGTACATCAACTACGGCATCACCACCGTTCGTGATGCAGGGGGTGATCTCACGCCGCAAGTACAACAATGGAATCAAGAAATTCAAAGCGGACATCGCGTAGGACCGACGATCTATACCTCAGGTCCGAAACTAGATGGCCCCAACGCCCGTTGGGAAGGTTCGCTGCCTGTAGCTTCACAAGAAGATATTGTCACCGCATTAGATTCGTTGCAAGCACTCCATACTGATTATGTGAAACTGTATGATAGTACGCTTTCGCGAAAGCACTATTTGGACATCATAAAGGCTGCCGAAACGCGAAATATGATCACCTCTGGACACATGCCCTTTACCGTCGAATTAGAAGAGGCGATTGATGCCGGACTCGATAATGTGGAGCATTTATACTACGTATTGAAAGGCTGTTCCTCCCAAGAAAAAGAGATCACGCAGCAGATTATAGACGGCCAACTCGGTTTCTGGGGAAGCATGTCGCAACTCATCGACACCTATGACGAAACCACTGCACAGCAGACCTTCACCCGACTCAAAGCCAATAATGTGTTTGTCACCCCTACCCTTCACATTGGTGATATTTTGAGTTATTTGGATGAAGTTGATCACTCCCAAGATGCCTATCTCTCTCATTTGGAAGATGCCTTTGTAAAAACCTATGAAGGACGGGTGAATGGGGCTTTAAACGCTTCCGCGAAAGCAAAAAAAGACCGCAAAGAACTCCAACAATTCTTTATCAAACTCACCAAATCCTTACACGATGCAGGCGTGCGCCTCCTCGCAGGATCGGACTGTGGCGCTTTTAACTCCTACACCTATCCAGGTCCATCTCTTCACAAAGAATTAGCACAAATGGTAATCGCAGGGCTCACCCCCTTACAAGCCCTACAAACCTCCGGCTACAACGGAAGCCAATTCCTCCAAAAAGAAGGCTACGGCACCGCGATAGGCAACAAAGCCGATTTTGTGATCCTCTCAAAAAACCCACTGGAGGATATTAAACATACCCAAAGTATAATCCATACCATTCAAAATGGAAGATTGCACACGATGGAGGAGTAGGTGAAATTGAAATAACCAGTCATTTCGACAGAACGAGGTACGAGTGACGAGCCTGCCTGCCGAAGGCAGGAAA
>CAYGQJ010000060.1:14548-16862 GCA_964351845.1 uncultured Flavobacteriaceae bacterium
GTCATTTCGACAGAACGAGGTACGAGTGACGAGCCTGCCTGCCGAAGGCAGGAAATCGCATAACAAGCCCCCCTAAGCCCCAAAGGGGGAATAAAACATAATTTTTACTTGCCACTTGTGCGATTTCTCGGCGCTACACTTTGTCGAAATGACTACACTCGTCATTTCGACAGAACGAGGAACGAGTGAAGAGAAATCACATTACAGTAAGTGTCCAAATACACTTGAACCAAACTCAGAAGGAGCTACTTGTGCGATTTCTCGGCGCTACACTTTGTCGAAATGACTGATTTTTATTGACATAAACTAGATTGTCTTTCTTAAACTAAAATAGAGCATCCTTCCCCCTTCCACTTAACACCCCTTTAACACTCTACTTCCATTACAATTTGGTATCTTAGAAACCGTATTTAAACCAACCACCATGACCAAAAAATTCCTCATTGCCTGTATCGCGTTAGCGATGGCAATTCCTGTAACCGCTCAAAAGAAAAAGAAGAAAAACAAAAAAGACAAAGACGAAAAAGAAGCCAAATGGGATGTCGCCAATCCGGGCGATAGTTTTAACTACCAGCCGCATTCATTTACGACCGATGAAGGAACGTGGATGAACCTAGACGTCAGTCCTGATGGGAAAACGGTGGTGTTTGACCTCATGGGGGATATTTATTCCATGCCGATTACGGGCGGGAAAGCGAAAGCACTTCGCACAGGGATTCCGTTTGAAGTACAACCTAAATTTTCTCCAGATGGTTCTAAAATCTCGTTTACGAGTGATGCGGGCGGTGGTGATAATATTTGGATCATGAATGCCGATGGAAGCGATGCCAAACAAGTCACCAAAGAAAGTTTCCGACTCCTCAATAATGCCACATGGACTGCCGACGGTCAATACCTGATTGCCCGTAAGCACTTTACTTCTGGACGTTCGTTAGGAGCTGGGGAATTATGGCAATATCATCATACAGGCGGGAGTGGGTTACAATTGACCAAACGTAAAAACGATCAGCAGGATGTCAACGAACCTTCGGTGTCGCCTGATGGGAAATATCTATACTATAGCGAAGATGTCTATCCTGGTGGCTACTTCCAATACAATAAAGATCCGAACAAGCAGATTTATGTGATTCAACGTTATGATTTTGAGGATGGCGACATTAAAACCTTAACCAACGGTCCTGGAGGCGCTGCGCGCCCTACGGTGTCACCCGATGGGAAACTGTTAGCATTTATCAAACGGGTTCGCACCAAATCGGTGTTGTATATTCATGACTTGGCCACAGGTGAGGAATGGCCGGTGTATGATGCTTTGAATAAAGATCAGCAAGAAGCGTGGGCGATTTTTGGGGTGTATCCAAACTTTGACTGGATGCCGAATAATGAAGAGATTGTTTTCTGGTCCGCGGGAAAAATCAATAAAGTCAATATCAAGAATTACAACACAAGCGTGATTCCGTTTACCGCAGATGTGACCTTACAAATCGCCGAAACCGTGCATTTCAAATCCCCGGTCGCTCCTGAAGAGTTTGATGTCAAAGTGATTCGTCACGCCACCACATCGCCTGATGGAAAAACCTTGGTCTTTAGTGCGCTTGGGAAATTATACAAGAAGTCATTACCGAACGGAACACCACAACGGATCACTACTCAAAACGACGATTTTGAATTTGAGCCTTCCTTTTCGGCAGATGGACAGCGTCTCGTGTATGTGACGTGGAATGATGAAAACTACGGAAGTATTCGTACGATATCCATCAACGGCGGAACCTCACAGAAGCTGACGACAGAGAAAGGAATTTATCGGACTCCCGCTTTTTCACCTGCCGCGGCAGGCGCGAATACCATCATCTATCGTAAAGAGTCACGAAACACCGATCAAGGATTAGCCTTTGCTAAAAAACCTGGGATCTACACCTTAACACAAGGACAACAACCGAAACTGATCACGCAAAAAGGTGAATACCCTACCTATAGCACCGATGGAAAACGTATCTTTTTACAAACGGGAGGGACCTATTTTGGGAATCTGACCAAGAGTTTGATTTCGGTGAACCTAAAAGGAAATGATGAGCGTACGCACGTAAAATCAAAATACGCCAACCGATTGGTACCAAGTCCAGACAACAAATGGATCGCCTACACCAATCTTCACAAAGCCTTTGTCGCACCGCTCGTGATGAACGGAAAGACGATTGATCTTGATAATAATTCAAAATATGTACCTGTATCCCAAATCGCAAAAGACGCAGGAATCAACATCCATTGGTCGCCCAACAGTCAGAAAGTGATGTGGACGCTCGGAGATCAGTATTTC
>CAYGQJ010000060.1:16962-28755 GCA_964351845.1 uncultured Flavobacteriaceae bacterium
CCATTGGTCGCCCAACAGTCAGAAAGTGATGTGGACGCTCGGAGATCAGTATTTCGCTAACGAACTCAAAAACAGATTCACCTTTTTACCGGGATCACCAGACAAAGTACCAGAGATGGATGTGAACGGAATTGCTATTTCGCTTAAAGCGAAAACAGACACACCTACAGGCATCATGGCATTTACCAATGCACGGATCATCACCATGGAAGGCGATGAAGTCATCGAAAACGGAACCATCGTGGTGACGAATAATAAAATTACTGCCATCGGTCAGAATGTGACGATTCCGTCAGGTGCTAAGACGATTGACGTTGCTGGAAAAACGATCATGCCCGGTATGGTGGATGCGCATGCACACGTAGGGGCGTTCCGTTACGGATTACCTGCTCAAAAACACTGGCCGTTTTATGCCAATCTCGCGTTTGGCGTTACCACATCACACGACCCAAGTGCGAATACAGAGACGATTTTCACGCTAAGTGAACTTTTAAAAAGTGGTGATATGGTCGGTCCACGCCTCTACTCTACTGGTTTTATCCTATACGGAGCGGATGGTGATTTTAAAGCCGTCATCAATAATCTAGACGATGCCCGTTCTGCGATTCGTCGTACGAAAGCATTTGGTGCCAAATCGGTGAAGAGTTATAATCAGCCGCGCCGTGAGCAACGTCAGCAAGTGATGCAAGCCGCTCGCGAACTCGGCATTAATGTGGTGCCCGAAGGTGGGTCGACATTTTATACGAATATGACCATGATTATGGACGGACATACAGGCGTCGAACATAATATTCCGGTAGCGCCTGTCTATAAAGATGTGTTAGAATTATGGAGTGCCAGCAACACGGGCTATACCCCTACTTTAATTGTGAATTATGGAGGCATCAACGGCGAATATTATTTCTACCAAAATGATAAGGTGTGGGAGAATGAAAAGCTCCTAAAATACACCCCGCGTACACTTGTCGATTCGAGAGCGCGGTATCGTACGATGATTCCTGATGAGGAATATCAAAATGGCCATATCCTTACGTCTGAAACCGTCACCGCACTTGCCAATAAAGGTGTAAAAGTCAACATGGGCGCGCACGGACAGTTACAAGGACTCGGTGCTCACTGGGAAACATGGATGTTACAACAGGGCGGAATGACCAATTTACAGGCATTGCAAGCTGCCACGATCAACGGTGCAGAATACATCGGTGCGGGTGACGAGATTGGTTCGCTGAAAGTTGGCAAACTCGCTGATCTGATTATCATCGATGGGAATCCGTTAGCAAACATACGAGATACAGAAAATGTAACGCATACGATGGTCAACGGACGTTTATACGACACGTCTACCATGAATGAAGTCGGCAATACCGAGAAAGAACGTGGACAGTTTTGGTGGGAAAATACCAAACAAAGCGAAGCCTTCCCATGGCATGAACAGAGCAATAGCTTTACGATACCCGGATGCGGATGTCATGTGGGGCATCAATAGGGCCCCTAGCCCCCAAAGGGGGAATGAAAGTACGAAGTACGAGGTTGGAAGTACGAATAACGAATTAAAGTTGAAATTAGAAAAACGAAAGTAGAAATACGACAGGTTAGACTGAGAATGAGAACTCCGCCTTCGCGAAGGTGAAATGAAAGCTTCCCTCCTAGGAAGGCCTGTGCTGAGCACTTGTCGAAGTAAGGGATTTAGGGAGGTGTGAAAAAAGCTGTTGACTGTTAGTTGTTAAGAATTTACATAAGACACCTCCAGATGAGATTCCCGCCGGAGTTTATCCTGAGCGATAGTCGAAGTGCGGGAATTAAAAGAAAATAATAAAACAAAGGACATTGAGTGATTTTAATATGTAGTGAAACGAAATATTAAAATAGTATCGAAATGACCGGCTAGAGAAGAATACAACAAAAATAGCGTACTACTCTAAAATAGAACAATACGCTATTTTGGAACGATAAATAAACAAACTAAAATGAGATTCCCACCGGAGTTTATGCTGAATGTCACACTAAGCTTGTCGAAGTGCATAGTCGAAGCGCGGAACGAATGAACTAAATAACCAGTCAATAATGAGATTCCCGCCGGAGTTTATGCTGAACATAGTCGAAGTGCGGGAATGAAAATGAATAACCATGAAAAAAACACTCTTCTTACTTGCAGTTTCCTGCGTATTGGGTATGACCTCATATGCACAGGACAACATGATGACGTCTCAAAAGGTAAGCGTACCTGTCGACGAAACTGTTGTTACCAATCATACAACAACCATCAAAGGTAAAACAATACCATATAGTGCTACCGCTGGTTTTCAACCGGTATGGAATGAGGAAGGCCACCCTATCGCTTCCCTGCTATATACCTATTACAAACGAACTGACATCAAAAATGATGAGAACAGACCGCTAGTGATTTCGTTTAACGGTGGACCTGGTTCTGCTTCAGTATGGATGCATATTGCGTATACAGGACCGCGGATTTTAAAGATTGATGATGAAGGCTTTGCGGTGCAACCCTATGGTGTCAAAAGCAATCCGAATTCGATTCTGGATGTGGCGGATATTGTGTTTGTCAATCCTGTCAATACAGGATACAGCCGCATGGTTCCGGATAAGGATGGAAAAATGCCCGATAAAAAACTATTTTTTGGAGTGAATGCCGATGTCAAATATTTAGCGGAATGGGTAAATACGTTCGTCACGAGAAATAATCGCTGGCGCTCGCCTAAATATCTCATTGGCGAAAGCTATGGCACCACCCGTGTATCAGGTCTTGCCGCCGAACTTCAAAACAGTCAATGGATGTACATCAACGGCGTGATTTTGGTCTCGCCAACAGAAATTGGTTTTGAATTTGACGGCCCTGTTGAAGTGGCGAATCGCCTTCCCTATTTTACAGCTGCCGCTTGGTATCACAAGATGTTACCGCCTGCATTGCAGAATAAAGATCTCCCAGAAGTACTCGCCGAAAGTGAAGCCTATGCGGTGAATGAACTCCTTCCTGTGATGGTGAATACGGGTTATATTGATCCTGCAAAAAAAGAAGCGGCCATCAAAAAAATGGCATATTATTCTGGATTGTCAGAACGAACGATCAGACAGCATAACTTAGAGGTACCTAAAGCCTACTTCTGGAAAGATTTACTCAGAGATCGCGACGGTCTGACCATCGGTCGATTGGATTCTCGTTATAAAGGACTGGATGTAAAAGAGGCTGGAGATCGCCCTGATTACAATAGTGAACTTACTTCCTGGTTACATTCCTTCACGCCTGCAATTAATTATTACTACCAAGAGGAATTAGGGCTTACCACAGATTTAACGTACAATATGTTCGGTCCTGTGCGTCCGTGGGATCGTACTAACAATAATACAGGAGCTGCCTTACGAGGAGCAATGGGCGTCAATAAGAACCTACACGTAATGATTCAAAGCGGTTATTTTGATGGTGCGACGACCTATTTTAATGCAAAGTATGTGATGTGGCAACTCAATACTTCGGGCAAGCTTTCTGACCGTTTGAGTTTTAAAGGATATCGCAGCGGACACATGATGTATTTACGCAACGAAGATTTGATCAAAGCCAATGACGACATCCGTGATTTCATCCAAAAATCATCGGCAAATATCAGCCAGGGCGCGAGGTACTAGATGTGTAATATGATTGCCTTTTTTACGACGAAGTGGCGGTGTTTACAAGTACGTTTTCAACGAACGTAGTGAGGCAGAAGTTTATGCTAAGCGTAGCCGAAGTACGAAAGCGGATAAAGGATGTTTAAAACACGAAAGAGAGTAAAGGATTAATAACGCAAGATTCCCGCCTTCGCGGGAATGAAAGAACATGAGATTCCCGCCTTCTCGGGAATGAAAGGAACTATGAAAGCAATACAAAAAGTAAGACAGTTAGGTTCGCAATGGGAAACGCAAGATCCCTTTTTATTTTGTGCCTACCACTTAGATCAATATCCCAAAGGGAATGACCAATTAGGACCAAACGCATCACTTGCAGGGCGTACTATAGGAATGGATTTTAACGGAAAAGATGGATGGAATATGTACCACGGACGTACGGTGCCTGGGTTTCCTGCACATCCGCACAGAGGGTTTGAAACAATTACCATCGTAGAAAAAGGACTTGCCGATCATAGTGATTCGCTAGGAGCGGCGGGGAGATTTGGAGAAGGCGATGTACAATGGATGACGGCAGGGAAAGGTGTGCAGCATAGTGAGATGTTTCCGTTATTGAATACCGAAGAGGAGAATCCGTTGCTATTATTTCAGTTATGGCTGAATCTTCCTAAGGCGAACAAAATGGTGGAGCCCCATTATAAAATGTTATGGCATGAGGATATTCCTGTAGTCACCCATCAGGATGAGAAAGGCCATGAGATACAAGTAAAAGTCATCGCAGGTGCCTATAAAGACACAAGTGCATTAGCACCCGCCCCGGATAGCTGGGCTGCCCAAAAAGAAAATGGCGTTGAAATCTGGTTAGTTACCTTGGCGCCCAATGCAACTTGGTCGGTTCCTACAGCGGCTTCTGGCCTTACTAGAACATTGTACTTTTATGAAGGGCATGAGATAGCAACAGAGGGTTATCAAATTCCAAAAGGGCATGGACTTGATTTGATTCCTGAGGAAGAAATTACCATCCAGAACGGGAATCAAAAAGGTTTTTTTCTATTTATTCAAGGAAAGCCTATTGGAGAACCTGTCGCTAAACAAGGCCCTTTTGTAATGAATAGTTATCAGGAAATCAACGAAGCGATTGAAGAGTACCGCCAAACAGAATTTGGTGGATGGCCTTGGCCTTCACATGACCATACTCATGATAAAGAAAAAGGTCGATTTGCCATACATGCAGATGGCACAAAAGAAATCAAAGATTAACTCTTCTTTTATTGTATATATGTAAAAAACGCTTCCATTTCTGGAAGCGTTTTTCATTTAAGTTAGGTTTACTAAACCTCTTAGTACATACTACGTAATGCTGTAATATCGTTGTTATTGAATTCTCCATCTTCATTACTTGAAAAACAAGCTTGCATGATAGAAGTTAGATCTCTTCCTGTTGGTGTTCCAGGAACATGTACTGCACCATCAGAACCTGTACCTTCATTTCCTTGAGAAGATGTTGGACAGCTTAAACGATCAAACCAATCTGAGTGACGGAAACCTATTGAGTGCCCAATCTCATGCGTAATTACATGCTCGTTTACGTTGGTAGAAAACCCATCAAGATTGTAAATCTGTACAAATCTGTTAGGTTGTCCTGAACTGTTTGGGAATCCTGCTACTCCTCCAGAACCATTATTATTTGTAGAGTTGTCATATACAACCATATCTGAGTTTGAGAAGTTAGATCCAAACGTTAAGTTGAACTGTAAAGACACACCACTTAAACGGTTAAAGTTATTTACAGCCCATCGTAGCGCTGTTTGTCCTTTTGAAGATAATCCAAACTGATCGTTTGCAGTATATCCAATAATGTCAATGGTTCTATTATTACCTGTCACTAAGTTAAATGTACGATACTGACGACTTTGTACGTCAATTGCTTGCATCGCTTGTAACTCTTCTACAGTAACAACAATATCGTCTCCGATATAAATACGTTGCTCAATAGTTCCGTCAGGTAAATGGAAATCACCTTTTGTGATCGCACCTGCATCAATTTCTAATGTTCTGATAAGGTCTAAAACCTTTTCATCTGTAACAGCATCTCTAGGGGGAGTTTCAGTATTTATAATGTCTGAAGAAACTTCAGTTACAAGGTTTGCATCGTCCTCTACTGTAACTTCGTCTCGTTCACAACTTGAAAAGAGTAATGATACTCCTGCCAATAAAATAAAAACTGATTTAAGATTTGTTTTCATATTAATATATATTTTGGATTAGTAATGGTATAAATATAGACACAAATGTGAAAACAATGTGAATATTTCAAAAAATTAACATAAATTATGGTAAAATATGCGGGAAAACCATAAAAAAAGCCTGTTTTATTGTTTTTCTGTAAAGTGATTTTACAAGTAAATTATTGGAATCTCGAATAATTTGAGGAGTATTCTGAGGAAGTAGTATATAATATACGACGCAAACAAGAAGTTGGATCTTTTGCAAATAGAATTAATACCAAATAGGTTCAAATGATAGCTAAACATATCACTTCGCTTGACTCCTTTTTTGGGATTTGACCATACCGCTCCAAACGTAAGATTATAGTTTCTTTATAACTTAAGTTTGATTATTAATTTATGTATTATCAATAAATTATATTTCTATTGTCTGGTCGAGCGCAGTCGAGACCTTCTCCTTTGAAAGCCGTTAGGATTAAATGATCTCTCGACTGCGCTCGAGGTGATAGTTTTAAAATATAACATGCTCATAGATATTGATGTCTATTTTTAACCCGTTGTGCATTTTGTTAAAACAATTGTTATTTGGACGTATCATCTTCATTCTTTTCCTCATATCTTAAAGGGTGAATGAATATTTCTACTATTCACCCTTTTTTAAGGCGAGTCAACATTGTAGAAATCAAATCAAAATATATCACGAGTATTTTAATAGTAATCGAACTCAGATTTATGGGTTTATTGAAAACTAAAAGAAGATCTCACAAGAAAAGCTAAAATCGCGTTATATGAAATGAGGTGTTGAAGAATAGTGTCCGCAAACCCTTATGAAGGAGGTAAGTAAAGACCGACTTTACTATGCGTTGTTTACTAAAAGTTTCAGAAAAGATGTCTAGTGTTGACAAAGACAACTACAAATGGGTGACGTCAACGTACTAACAAGACAAATCCCAACCGAAAACGATTGGGATTTGAAAGTATATAAGAGCAATAGGAATTACGTGCTTCTTCACATAGAATCCAACCTCTTTATTTTTATTAACAAGGACCTAAGAATGTCCAGCCTCCACTAACTCTCTGAAACAAATTACCTTGGTAAACTACTTGAGCTCCTATAGGATAATTTACACCTGGTTGCCATTGTGGTACACCATTACAAGGACTACCTGATGATGTTGGATACATCACTCCTAAACCGGTTATATCATTACCATTAAAATTACCACTTACACCCGTATTAAAACAAGCTAACATAAGAGACGTTGGATCATATCCTGTAGGGGTACCTGCTAAATGTACGGCTCCTACTCCAGCACTTCCTTCATTTGAATTTTGTCCACAGCTTTGTCTTGAGAACCAATCTGTATGACGGAAACCAATAGAGTGTCCCATTTCATGCGTAATTACATGCTCATTTACATTGGTAGAGAATCCTTCCAAATTATAGATTTGGCAAAATTTATTAGGATTACCTCCTGATGGGAATCCTGCAACTCCACCAGAACCACTGTTATTTACAGAATTGTCATATACAACCATGTCTGCATTTGTACTCGTAGCAAACGTTAAACTAAATCGCAAGGTTGTTGTACCATTATTATATAAAGCATTATAATTATCGATAGCACGTTGCAATGCAGTTTGTCCCTTACTTGTAAGTGCAAACGGAGCTCCTGTATACCCTATCACACTAATCACTCTGTTTCCTCCATTGGTATTCACAAGATTATTAGTGCGGTACTGTCTTCCTTGAGTATCATTTAATTCTTTCATTGCTATTAGCTCTTCTTTAGTAACAGCAATATCGTCTCCGATGTAAATACGTTGTTCAACAGTTCCATCTGGTAAATGGAAATCGCCTTTTGTTACAGAAGCAACATCAAGTTCTAGATTATCAATAAGATCTAAAACTCTTTGATCTGTAACAACATCTCTAGAAGATGTTTGATCGTTTACAATATCAGTATCAATAATTGTAACTTCAGTTTCAAAGTTAGCGTTGTCTTCAACAGAAACTTCATCACGATCACAACTTGTGAAAAATAGCATTACCGCCGCTGCTAAAAGCAAAGCTGATTTAAAATTTGTTTTCATATTAATATATATTTTGGGTTAGTAATGATATAAATATAATAAAAAAGCAAATTAAATAGTAATAGTTTAAAAAATTAACATAAATTATGGTAAAATATGTGGTAAAACCATAAAAAAATAAGTTTTTATGGTTTTTCCGTAATTTAATTTTACTAGTAAATTATTGTATAATTTATTGATTATAAGATTATTCTGAAAAAAAGCATTAATACACTTCGAAATCTAGGGGGTCAAAATTCTTAAAATGACCATTCAATTTTATAATCTCTTTGGTCCTATTGACCGTTCGGATGGTGGGTAAAATGGAAGAAAGATGTTGAATCAAGAATTCATAACGTTCTTTTTCTGATGCGATTTGTAGTAACGCATACTCTTGATCTAATGAAAGTCCCATTTTATGAGCTAATGTATACGTGGTGATGGTATGTACATCTACCGTAGGAGTAGTGATATCTAATTCGTCATAAAAAGCAATCAGTAATCGTATAAAATTATCTCTCAATGCCGCTGTACCATCGTCTATCCCTTCAAAAAACTGCACCGTACCACCAGCATAGAGCTTATCTTCTAGCCTGCTATAAAAATCAACCAATTTAAAAGTGCGTATGCCTTTGCAAATTACATCACTGGCGCCAGAAGGATATCGCTTTACGACTTTCAGCACTTCCATCTCGGTTCCATAGGCAAGACGTTTATTAATATAGGTAGGAATTCCGAAGGTGATTTTATCATCTTCACAGTCTTCTAATAATTGTTGATACCGTTGTTCAAATATGTGTAGCGGAAGTTCTTCGCCAGGAAACGCTACTAATTCAAGGGGAAACATGGGCAATGTAGCTATCATTTCGTATCTTTTTCTATGAAATTTACGAAAGAAGTTTTCAACTGTTATCTAATTTACAAAATTTAACCTTTTTGTTGAACTTTTTTACCTTTTACGTATGGTACATTAAAAATAGTCTCCTAATTTCGTAGGCTAAAATTGTGACGATGACAAACAAAGACCTTTTACAAATAGTTCAGGAACACGGGAGTCCTGTTTATGTGTACAATGCAGAGACGATTACAAGACAATACAAACGCCTAACTGCTGCATTTAAGAAGGTCAAACAGCTACGCTTAAACTATGCTGTAAAGGCGTTGAGCAATATTTCTATACTACAACACATTCATGGCCTAGGGGCAGGATTGGATACTGTCTCTATACAAGAAGTCCGCTTAGGTTTGGCATCTGGATGCCCTGCAGACCGCATTATATTTACCCCAAATGGGGTATCTCTTGCAGAGATCGAAGCCGTGTCAAAAATGGGCGTTCAAATCAATATTGACAATTTATCCATTCTTGAACAATTTGGCGCCAAATATCCAGAAGTTCCTGTGTGTATTCGTATCAATCCGCATGTCATGGCAGGAGGAAATACCAATATCTCTGTGGGGCATATTGATAGTAAATTTGGCATCAGTATCCATCAAGTACCGCATATTTTACGTATTGTAGAAAACACCCAAATGAACATCAATGGGATTCATATGCATACAGGGAGTGATATTTTAGACATTGATGTGTTTTTATATGCTTCAGAAATCCTTTTTGATACCGCACAACACTTCCACCATTTAGATTTTATTGATTTCGGTAGTGGGTTTAAGGTGCCGTATAAAGAGGGAGATATCGAAACCAATATCGAGGAGTTAGGAGACAAGTTGAGTGAACGTTTTAACGCTTTCGCGAAAGCGTATAAAAAACCCTTAACACTGACCTTCGAGCCTGGGAAATTCCTCGTGAGTGAAGCGGGAAAATTCTTGGTCAATGTCAACGTAGTGAAACAAACCACTTCGACCGTTTTTGCACAAGTCAATAGCGGATTTAACCACTTAATCCGCCCGATGCTCTACGGAAGCACCCATGAGATTAATAATATAAGTAATCCGCAGGGGCGCGAACGTTTTTACAGCGTGGTGGGTTATATCTGTGAGACCGATACGTTTGCCAATAACCGACGCATCGCAGAAATCAGTGAAGGCGATGTACTGGCGTTTAGTAATGCAGGCGCGTATTGCTTTACCATGGCGAGCAATTACAACAGTCGTTATCGCCCGGCAGAAGTGCTTTGGAAAGACGGAAAAGCGCATTTGATTCGTAAAAGAGAAACCTTTGATGATTTGCTGCACAATCAGATTCCGTTACAGGAGATTGCAGATGTGACGTTGTAACTAGTAACAATTGCATCTCAGGGCCTTACGACAAGCTCAAGAAAGGCGTTGTCGAAGTTTTAATTTCTTTGATTATCAAATTCCTTCGACAAGCTCAGGATGACAGTTAGTTGATTTCAATACTTTTGAGACCGTCTTTTATAAAATAACGGATATCATTTTAAAAATCAGTATTTTTAAAAATGCGTAGTTCAGTTTTTATAGCTCTTGTTTTTAGTTTCTGTGTGTTCTCTTGTACGACACCGATTGATACGGTATTGACATCGGAGCATCCTGCGATTCAAAAAGTCATGGATAGCTTGGATACGTACGAAGTACAGATTTTATATACTCAAATAGATACGACTTCAAAGGGGCTCGTGAAGTTTAAAGACTATGCGTTTCAGGAACATAAAAAATCCTATTTCTACCCTGCGAGTACGGTCAAATTACCCATCGCCCTACTCGCCGCCGAATATGTTACCGCACATCCGGAACTGGACTTAGACACGCCCTATATTTCGAAGAGAGATTCGGTGTTGCATAGTGTCTCTGATGATATTCGTCAGATTTTCGCCGTGAGTGATAATGAGGCCTACAACCGCCTCTATGACTTGCTAGGAAGAGATCCTATCAATTCGCGTCTTAAGGCCTTAGATCTCGATCCTACGCGTATTTCCCATCGCCTCTCGACACCCAATGCCGACGCTAACGACCGAGCAACGATTAAATTCTTCCCGTCGTATGAAGGCGATGTGGTCGTCATCGAAAACCAAACCGATGGGCCGATAGCCACTGTAAAAGCGAAACATCAGCAAAAAGGGACTGGGTATTTCAACGATGGAGATCTAGTGCAAACGCCTTTTGATTTTTCTCAAAAAAACTATTTTCCGTTACAAGCACAGCACGAACTCATGAAACGTTTCTTTTTTGAAGATCAATTTGATGCGGATGAGCGTTTTGAGATTTCGTATACCGATAAAATACGGATTCAGAAGGCGATGCATACGCTTCCGCGAAAAGCCAAGTATGACCCCGAAACGTATTACGATAGCTACGGAAAATTCTTCTTGTACGGAGACAGCAAAGACCCCATGCCTGATCACATGAAGATCTATAATAAAGTTGGCTACGCCTACGGCACCCTCACCGAAACTGCCTATGTGGTCGATGAAAAAGCGGGAATTCACTTCTTACTTTCTGCAACGATTCTCGTGAACAAAAACGGCATTTTTAATGATGACACCTATGAGTATGATACCATTGGCATTCCGTTTCTGGCCCAGTTAGGTCGGGAGATCTATGCGTTGGAAAAGAGTAGGAAGCAGTGAGTTTGTTAGTCTTTGGTCGTTGGTCGTTTGTAAAGTAGCGTGTAGTTTTTTGAGTGGTGGGGCTTTGAGTCGTTAGTCTTTGGTCTTTAGTCTTTAGTCTTTGGTCTTTAGTCGTTTGTCGTTTGTAAAGTAGCGTGTAGTCTTGTGAGTGGTGAGACGTGAGTCTGTGAGTGTCTTTTTTCGCTTAGAGCGAAAAAGAACCACGAATCAAAGGAAACACGAATCAGGACTGAAAAGTCGTGGGTGGTGAGACGATGTGTCTTGAGTCTTTCAGCGAAGCGGTCTTGGAGCGAAGCGATCTTGCAGCGAAGCGATCCTGCAGCGAA
>CAYGQJ010000061.1:0-28677 GCA_964351845.1 uncultured Flavobacteriaceae bacterium
TGCTATTGCAGAGTGTTAGGCTATTAGTTAGATGCTTAGTCGGTCATTTCGATACTATTTTCGCGAAAAGCGAAAATCACTCAATCATCTTACTTTTCTGGTTTAAATCTCAAAAAAACAAATCACAAATTCCAAAAAAAACTTCATGCTTCCTACTTCTAGCATCTAGTGTCTAGTGTCTAGTGTCTAGTGTCTAGTAAATCTCAAAAAAACAAATCACAAATTTCAAAAAAAACTTCATGCTTCCTACTTCTAGCATCTAGCATCTAGCATCTAGCATCTAGCAAATCTCAAAAAAGTCAAATCGCAAATCCAACATTCGATTTCGATTTCGATTTTGACTACCGACCAAAGACTAAAGACCACAGACCACTTTTTTTCGTACTTTAGGTGCTCAAACCCAAAACAGAACATAATATGAGACGTGGTGGCGGAATGAAAATAAGACTTCTAATCGGAGTCGCAGTTATAGCTTTTGCGCTTATTAGAAACTGCAGTAACAGAGAAGAAAACCCCTATACAGGAAAAGTACAAGCGATTAGTATGAGCCCTGAGCAAGAAATCCAAATAGGACTTGCCAATGCGCCTGCTATGGCAGATCAGCATGGGGGACTACATCCAGATATGCAATTGCAATCTTTTATAGATCAAATAGGAGAAAAACTGGTCAATAGCAGCATGGCACGTGAGACGCCTTACCAATATGAGTTTCACTTACTCCGAGACGATCAGACGATCAATGCGTTTGCACTTCCTGGAGGACAGATATTTATCACCTATGCCCTACTCTCTCGGTTAGAAAACGAAGATCAAGTCGCCGGCGTATTAGGGCACGAGATTGGGCATGTACTAGGAAAACACAGTGCCGAGCGTGTAGAAAACTCCAAAATGTGGCAAACCATCTCTATGGGTGCCGAAGTAGGTGGCGGTTATGGTCAAGCCGCTGGTGGGATCGGTCAAAACATCCTTTTAGGCAATGGCCGTGATGACGAATTAGAAAGTGATGACCTTGGCGTCCGTTTTATGATAAGAGCAGGATATAATCCGTATGAAATGATCAAAGTGATGCAAGTATTAAAAGCCGCAGCAGGTCCTAACCGCCAACCCGAATTCTCAAGCACACATCCCGACCCAGACAATCGTATGGAAAAAATAAAAGAATCAATTGAGAAATATGGGTATCAGGGGTAAGCGCTATATCCCTTATCTTATGGTTGTAATGATAACCATAGGATGTAGTTCATCACAACTTCCTCAAGGAAATATTGGTAAGGATCAAGTTTTCAGTAAGTACGAACTACGTACTCATCTTGATAAAGAATCTTTTCATTTTGACATTACAGTATTTGAAGAAGATAGCATGCCTTCAAAACGTAGAATAAAATTCAACTCTCATTCTAGTAAAGTATACATAGGCGGAATACAACTTAGCTATAGAGGTATAAGACCTCAATTAAGCCCAAGAAAAGATGGAAATATCGCTCTTGATTATAGAGAAACAGACACACTTGATATAAGTATTTGGAATTCGCATATCAAAATACCTCCCATTCCTGTAGAACTTGGTAAAAGTCTTGAAGTTGTTTTATATCTAAACAGTGCTGATGACTATTAAACCCGAGATACTGATCCCTAAAACGTTTTCGTTAAAAGCATTCCAAAACCTCGCCTAGGCGAGGTTTTGTTTTTTATCTTTACAGTAAATTGTCAGGCTGAAGGTGTCGAAGGCATATCATTTCTTCAACAAACCCATAAAACCTGTTACAACGTAGAATTATGAATAAGAAAACAATCTTGATGATCCTTGATGGCTGGGGCATGGCGCCAGACAAAAAAGTATCGGCCGTAGACCACGCAAAAACACCTTTTATAGATAGCTTATATACCACCTATCCACATGCGCAATTACTCACGCACGGTGAACACGTAGGACTTCCTGATGGGCAGATGGGAAATAGCGAAGTAGGCCACATGAATCTTGGTGCCGGTCGGATTATCTATCAGGATTTTGCCAAAATAAACCGTGCGCTTAAAAACGACACGCTTAAAGACGAAAAAACACTTACGGATGCGTTTACGTATGCCAAAGAACACAATAAACCTATCCATTTTATGGGCCTTTTATCCGATGGTGGCGTGCATTCTCATGTCAACCATATCAAAGGGCTTATCGAAGCTGCGAGTGATGCAGGCGTGCCACAATCGTACATTCATGCGTTCACAGACGGCCGTGATGTAGACCCAAAATCGGGAAAAGCCTTTGTGGAGGATATATCCGCTTTCGCGAAAGCGCACAACACCCAACTCGCATCCGTCATAGGAAGATACTATGCCATGGACAGAGATAAACGTTGGGAACGCGTCCAAATGGCGTATGACCTTATTGTTCACGGAAAAGGAACCCATACCGAAGATCCTGCACAAAATATACAGGCCAGCTATGATGCCGATGTAACAGATGAATTTTTACAGCCGTTGGTGTGCACCGAAAACGGAAAACCTATTGCGACATTGAAAGATGGCGATGTGGTGATCTTTTTTAATTTTAGAACCGATCGAGGTCGCGAACTCACGGAAATGTTATCTCAAAAGGATTTTGCTGAGCAAAACACCAAAAAGTTGGATCTGTATTACGTCACTATGACCAACTATGACGATACGTTTACAGGGATGCATATTGTGTACGACAAGGATAATTTGACAGATACGCTGGGAGAAACGCTGGCAAAGGCAGGTAAAAAACAAATTCGTATTGCCGAAACAGAAAAATATCCTCACGTTACGTTCTTTTTTAATGGCGGAAGAGAAACGCCTTTTGAAGGAGAATCTCGATTACTTTGTCCGTCGCCAAAAGTAGCGACCTATGATTTACAGCCCGAAATGAGCGCGTATGATATCCGAGATAAAATCGTTCCTGAAATTAAAAAAGGTGACGTGGATTTTGTATGCTTAAATTTCGCAAACCCTGACATGGTAGGTCATACTGGCGTGATGAAAGCCGCCATAAAAGCCTGTGAAACCGTGGATAGTTGTACTGAAGAAATTGTAACAGAAGCGTTAGCGCAAGACTATACAGTGATTATTATCGCAGACCATGGAAATGCAGAGACCATGATCAATCCTGATGGATCGCCTAATACAGCACACACCACAAACCCAGTCCCTTTAATCTTAGTAGATAAGGATATAAAAACGATAAAAGACGGAATTTTGGCAGATGTTGCCCCCACCATATTAAAACTAATAGGCGTACCACAACCTGCAATCATGGATCGTACGTCCCTTGTGTAAACCATTGAAAAAAATATATGAAATCAAATAGAATTTTAGCTTTAGTCACTTTGTCACTTATAACATTGGCTTCTTGTAACGAAAAGAAAACAAAAACAGAAACTCACGAAACACCCGCAGTTGTTACCACAGAAGAAACAGAGGAATTCGACCTTATCGATGATAATGGAGATCCTATTATTGTGGGCATACAAGAGCGGGCTACTTTAGAAAACGAGCCCTATAAGAAATGGTTTGACGTAGGATACAAAGAACATCCATTAGACACAACTACGGTTGCTGCCATAAAAGAGGATCTTGCCGAAACAACCATTACCGTATTTATGGGAACCTGGTGTGAAGATAGTCAGCGAGAAGTACCCGCTTTTTACAAAGTATTAGACCTTGCAGGAATCGATGCCGCTACGGTAAAACTCATTACCATTACGGAAGGGAAAGATGCCCCAGAAGACCTTATCAAGAAGAACGGAATTGAGTATGTACCCACCATCATTTTTGAAAAAGAAGGAACCGAACTAGGAAGGATTGTAGAGTACTCTATCTTTAGTATGGAAAAGGATATTGAAAAAATTCTCACCGGAGATGGATATAAGCATCCGTATGCGGAGTAAAAAGATCATACCCATTATTTTTATTTTAGGATTGCTTTTAGCTATTCTAAACCTTTATCTATTCCAACATCTTATTTATGCAGAGCTTCTCTTTATTTTAGATATTAGTATTCTTTTAAGTATGCTTTTGGTTTTTATCCTAAGTAAAACTAAATGGCTATCATCAAATCGTTATTATATAGTAAAACGAGTTTTTATTTCAGTTTTCTTACTCGTAAACATTGCTTATGGAATAAAGTACTACAGCATGTTTTTGCGAGAGCAAAAAATAGATTTTTATACTAGTATCACTACCTGTGATCAAATGAAAATTCAATTTCTAAAAGATGTAAAAAACAAAGAAATCAAGTATTTTAATTTTGGTATCACTGGAGGATTTGATGGGAAAGAGTATCACGAAGAAAAGGAGGTGCACATAGATAATTTTGGCTTAGGGTGCATTATGTTTGGACAATTTCAATGTTATAATAAACTAGTAGACGAATATCTCAAAGAAGAGAATTAACTATTTTAAGCAATACTTAATCAAATTTCTAAACAAAAAAAGACCAGCAATTAGCTGGTCTTTTTTTATGGCACTAGTTATTGGCACAAACAACAAAACCTTGATAAAAATTAGTGTAGAGCGCCTCCATGATATATCTACAAATCAATGCCAAACACCGCAAACAGGGCAAACGTCTTGACAATTCACAAAGAATTCAATAAGCAAAATTAAAACAAACTAACCAACTAATAATCAGTATTAAATAGCATTTACATAATTTATTCAAATGCTTTATTACTACATCATAAATATTAATTATAATATGCATAAAAACATATAATAATCTGATTAACAATTAATTAACTATTTACAAAATATATGCTCATACATTTGAATCAAATAAAAAACATTCTTGCAAGGAACCACAGACACAAGCCTTGAGTGTCACAAAATGATCAAGGATACATCAATTTTAAAATTTTCAATCATGTTAAAAAATATTTCAAATTTAGGAAACGCATTAGACAAAAAAGAACAAAAAGAAATCACAGGAGGACGTTTTGACACCATAGATGATGAAGCATCTTTCCCTTGTAATTGTGATGATGGGAGATCTACAACGGCAAGTTCTGTACAAGAATGTTGGGATTTCTGCTGTAAAGGGTAAGGAGGTATAACTCCAACGCTATAGATAAAGGAATAACAGACACAAGCCTTAAGTGTCACAAATAATCAAGGTTTATTTAATTTTAAATTTTTCAATTATGTTAAAGAATATTTCAAATTTAGGGAAGTCATTAAGTAAAGAAGAGCAAAAAGTAGTATCAGGAGGTTTTATGGCAATTGATGATGATGGTTTTGATTGTTACTGTAATGGAACATACAAAGGGAAAGCCACTTCAGTTCAACAGTGTTGGGATATGTGCTAATAACGTATTCATACATTATATAAGAAATAGATCAACAGTCTTTGTTGGTCTATTTCTTGTTTTAAACGTTTTCTAGTTTTAACAACACCCTTCTTCTTACTTATTTTATCCACACTACCTTTTCAATTTTGTAACTTTGCATCAAATTCATTTTCATTGGACAAAAAGACCATAGCAGTAGATTTTGACGGGACCATAGTAACCAATGCCTATCCAGATATTGGAAAACCTTTACTGTTTGCTTTTGACACCTTAAAAAAGTTACAAGACGAAGGACATACCCTTATTTTATGGACCTATCGTTCTGGACCTAAATTGGACGAAGCCGTAGCCTTTTGCAAAAAAAATGGCATCACTTTTTATGCCGTCAACAAAAGCTACCCAGAAGAAGAAATGAGCCCCAATATAAGTAGAAAGGTAAATGCTGATGTATTTATAGACGACAGAAATATTGGTGGTATGATGGGCTGGGGAGAGATTTACCATCTTCTTACCCTAAAAAATAGCCCCTCTATAAAAGCGACTCTTAAAAAGAAAAAAAAGAAAAAAGGATTCTTATCTCGCATGGAAGAGATATTTAAAGATCAAAACGATACCGAAGCATGATTATTCAGAAGACCCGAGAAGAAATAGAACTCATGAGAGAAAGTGCGCTTGTTGTATCGCGTACACTAGGGATGCTCGCTGGTGAAGTAAAACCAGGAGTAACCACTTTATATTTAGACAAACTTGCCGAAGACTATATACGAAGCCAAGACGCAATTCCAGGGTTTTTAGGATTATATGACTTTCCAAATACGTTATGTATGAGTCCTAATGAGCAAGTTGTACATGGGATCCCTAACGATAAACCGCTTGTAGAAGGAGATATTATCTCTATCGATTGTGGTGCCATAAAAAATGGTTTTTATGGAGATCACGCCTATACCTTTGAAGTAGGTGAAGTAGCCCCCGAAGTAAAAAAATTACTAGATGTTACCAAGCAGTCTTTATATGAAGGTATCAAACAATTAAAGGTTGGCAATCGTGTAGGCGATGTTGGCTATGCCATTCAAAAATATACTGAAGATCATGGCTATGGTGTGGTACGCGAACTCGTAGGTCACGGACTTGGAAAAGTAATGCACGAGGCTCCCGAAATGCCTAATTATGGAAAACGCGGTCGTGGTAAAAAATTTATAGAAGGGATGGTCGTTGCCATAGAACCTATGATCAATTTAGGAACAAAAAACATTAAACAACATAGTGATGGATGGACGATCACGACACGTGACAACAAGCCAAGTGCTCATTTTGAGCATGATGTTGCCATTCTAGACGGAAAACCCGAACTACTCTCTACCTTCGCCTATATTTATCAAGCGCTAGGGATTGAAAGCGATGAGGAAACTCCTTTTCGCCAACAAGCATTGGTACTTTAATACGTGAAAAAGGTTTTTAAATTTTTCCTCAATGCCATTCCGAGGCCAATACTCATTAGATTAAGTTATGTGGTGCGGCCTGTATTTGCTTTATTTCTGAAAGGATCCCAATATAAAGATCCAATTGACGGAAAAGGTTTTCGGAAGTTCTTACCCTATGGATATGTAAACCAACGCGAGAATATACTCTCCCCTTCTACCCTTTCCTTAGAAAGACATCGTTTGCTATGGCTCTGGTTACAACGGGAAACTGATTTCTTTTCAAAACCCTCAAAAGTACTTCACTTTGCCCCAGAACAGGCATTTTATAAGCGTTTCAGGAAGCTAAAACACCTCGATTACACCACTACAGATCTCAACTCACCATTGGCTGATGTGAAAGCAGATATTTGTCATTTGCCTTTCGGCGAAAATCAATACGACATCATTTTCTGTAACCACGTCTTAGAGCATATTCCTGACGATACCAAAGCCATGCAAGAACTCTATCGTGTACTGAAACCCGGTGGCATGGCCATCTTACAAATTCCACAAGAGCTAGATCGTGCGACTACCTTTGAAGACAATACCATTACAGATCCCGTAGAACGTGCTAAAATATTTGGACAGTACGACCATGTACGCGTGTATGGAAGAGATTATTTTGACAAACTCCGAAGCATTGGTTTTACCGTAGACGAAGTAGATTACACCACCATTCTTTCTCCTGAAGAAGTCGATTTGTATAGGCTCGCTCAAGGCGAAATTTTACCCGTGTGTAGAAAATAATAAAAACGTTATACTATGAAATATCTATTCCTTTTACTGATCGTAAGCATTACATCAGTGACCGCACAAACAGCTACAGAAACCATCCAAAACGAAATAGATCAAACGGTGTGGAAGCCTTTTCAGAAATCCTTTGAAACCTTAGATGGCGATGCCCTAAACGCTACGTATGCAGCTCAAGTATTACGCGTAACGCCACAGGGAATTGACACGAAAAGCGCCTTTAAGAAAGGGAATACCGAACGTTTTGCTTCCAATCGCGCTAATGGAGATTCTATCACCCTAGATTTCTGGTTTGATAGTCGGCACACAAATGAAACCACTTCGTATGAAGTTGGCTTTTACCGCATCGCATTTACGTCAAAAGAAGGCGACACCCAATACAGTTATGGGCAATTTCATATTGTGTTAGAAAAAATAAACGGCGTATGGAAAATTACACAGGATTGGGATACCGCAACCATTGCAGGCAAACCTATTACCGCAAAGGATTTTGAGAAGAAAGAGGCGTTGCGTTTTTAAAATCAGAATCAACTACTAAAACTATTGAATTTTAACAAATTACGCTACAAAAAATTAAATATCAAATTAGTATATTTGGATTATGTCTAGAGAAAAAGAAATATTAGAATTAGGTAGTGGTTTTTTCACTATTACTGATATTGCTAATATTTTAAAGATAGATCGAAATAAGATAAGTTATCTTGTTAGAAATTATTGGAACGATAGATTAAGTAAGAAAAGTGATTACAAATATCTTTTTGAAACTGACAAAGTATTAGCTTTAAATTTTTTTGCTCTTATTGAGATTAAAGTGTTTCATGTACTTCGTCAAAATGGTGTAGGGTATAAAAAAGCTTTAAAATCTCACGAATTTCTTTCAAAAAAATTCAATACCCCATATCCATTCGCACATCATTCTTTTTATAGATCGGGAGGAGACATCCTTTTTGAAGAAGGGAAAGACTTCATCCAAGCTGAAGAGACTCAACAAATAGCAATTCGTGGTATAATTGAACCATTTTCTGAAAAAATTCAGTACAATTCAAACAATATTGCGAAAGCATATTTCCCATTAGGAAAAGATAAGAAAATAGTTGTTGATCCTGAGCATCAATTCGGAGAACCTGTCTTACTTAATACTAACGTTCTTGCTAGCACAGTATATAAAATGTATAAGGCAGGAGATAGTGTTAAATTAATATCTAAACTATATAGTTTAGATGAGAACTCTGTGAATGATGCAATTTCATTTTTTGAATCCGCGGCTTAATGAAAATATACTTCGATGCAAATTTTCCACCCTCGATTGCAGAAGCTCTAGATAAGCTTGAAGGTTTCGACAGACAAAATGATATTTTATCTACTACACTAGAATTCGGCGAAAATATAAAAGACCCTCAATTAATTAAAGCTATTGCTAAGAAAAAAGGAGTTTGGATTACATTTGACAGGAGTGCCTTAAAAGCTCACATCAAAGTTCTTAAAAGATACAAAGTCCCAATATTTGCATTTGAGTATGGAAGTCATCGATACTGGGAAAAAACTTATCTAACTCTTAAACATTGGGAAAAAATAAAGGCTTTAATTTTTGAGAATAAAGATGCCGATTTCTATGTTTACAGAGTTATGAAAAGTACAATTAAATTAAAAAAATATTAAATTTTACTCAACAATCAACCTCTCAAATCCCTTGGTCACATAGGTATCTATGTTATTTTCTCCGTTAGAGAATACAAGGTAGGCTTCAATCTCTTTTTGGGTAGCAAGAATCGCTTTCGATCGCTCTAGTCCCATCGCCATAAAAGCGGTTGCCCAAGCATCAGCTTCAGCGCAGGTAGGCGCAATGACATTTGCACTCAGCACATCGCTCTTTTCGGCACTTCCGGTCAGCGGATTGATGGTATGGACGTATTGTTTCCCCGTAAGGGAATCAATTCTATTTTTTCGATAATTTCCAGACCCCGCCATAGATCGATTATTGAGTTGTACTGCAGCGGCAGCTTTTCTGTCCTCAAACGACGAATCCAAACTTTCGACCCCAACGATCCAAGATTTGTCTTTGCCTTGGTGCTTTCCTTGGGCACGTAGCTCCCCTCCTAATTCAATGAGAAAATCAGAGGCCGCTTCTTCTTGAAGAAAAATAGCGATTCGATCAATCCCATATCCTTTGGCAATCGCATTAAAATCAAAATAGATTTCTGGATACTGTTTTTGTATGGTGCCTTTTGGCGAAAGTGTGACTTTATCAAATCCCACATAACGCATCATCGAATCTAAGGTAACACTATCAATCACAGCAAGGGGTTTGGTATCTCCAAATCCGTACGCATTGCGCAACCCTCCTACGGTAGGATCAAAATAACCGTTAGTGAGGCTATGTAGCTTTCGCGAAAGCGTAAAAACATCGGTAAACATGTCATCAACGACAATGCTGCTATTTCCTTTATTGATTTTTGAAATATCACTCTCAGGAATATAGGTGCTCATCGATTGATTCACGACCTGCACTACTGAATCTATGCCTTTTTTAATGCGAGGTGACTTTTCAAGGTCCCCAAAATACATAACGGCATAGGTAGTCCCAAAAGCTTCTCCCTGAATCGTTATTTGATCTGGTGTTTTAGGAGTACAGGAGATGATACAGAGTACCACAAGTATAACAAGGTATTTCATCATCGTCAAATTTCTTGAAGTCCATTATAAATCATCGTATAAGGCACATCTTTTTCGGCAGGGTGTTGGTAATTATCGCCATGGCCTAGCCCAACGCCTGCATAAAACGTACGTGCTTCAAATTTAAGCGCATGATTTTTCATTTTTTGCATGAAGGCTTCGTCATAGGTATTCGCATTGTCTGGAAATGTAATCGCGCGTACAATGACAAAGTGTAGTTTTTTATCCTTCAGGGCTACAAATTGCGGGTCTTTTTTGAGTTTTGAGTTGACACCCATAAACTCATACCCTTGATCTTCTAAATCCTTGCCTACAATATTCATTGCAAGGTTGTGTAACTCTTGTTCTGTAAGAAAAACTGCCATAGTACAAAGATACAACCTGGCTGAAAACTACCTAAATACAGGACAGCATTTTATTGATAATTACGAAAGAAATAGCTTACTTTTTAGTTTATTTAAACCGTACCATCTCAAAACTAGAAAACGTATAGATGGGCGTGTCTAAAGATGTTTTACCCTCTAGGTCATACCAAGGGTTCATCGTTGTATCTGAGGTGTTTTTTATAATATGAACACTCTGTGCCGGAGTATTTCCCTGAAAAAAAGCAAACCGACGCGCTCCATCTTGATTTTCGATCATATCCCCAACCATCATCACATGCCCTGGAAAACCTGGATAAATCAAAAGATCTCCAATCTTGACGTCAGACAGATTCGGAATTTTCTTTAATTCTTGTGATAAGGAATAGGTACCTGCATAGGTATAAATAAGATTGAGGTATTTGTAAAAATTTTCTTTAGAATCGTTGGGTACTGCTGTTTTAGAAAATGTCACGTTATTACCATTGATTTTAGGACGATATCCTTGTGCATAGTCGGTCCAAGAGCAATAATGACCACTGGTAAATTTAAAACCAATCTCTTCTTTCCTGTTAATAGACCACAAATATTCTGAACGAATTCTAATCAGTGCATCGGCGCATTGTTGCAGTCCGTTGGTGGGAACAGGGACCTCTAATACACCTACATGGCCGTGTTGAAATATATAGGGATTCCCATCATAATTAATAACTTCTGCACTGGCCTCTTTAAGAGGATAATTTTGAATGTAGTGAGAAAACGTTTGTGCTTCCGGAAGTATTCTTTCAAACCCTTCAGGGACTTTAATACGTGTTTTTAGGGTTCTTCCTTCTTTATGAATTAGCGTTGTTGGTGCCACATAGGCTACAGCAACTTCTTTTATAGCGACTCCTTTTTCAGAGAAATTAGAGAATAATACGATTCCTAAAATTAAAATAACTGCAAAAAGCACTGTCTTTTTCATACACAGTATAACTCCAAAATGTTGATTTTGTTATGTGTATGTATACGCTTTCGCGAAAGCGTATTACAAAAAGCGACCCATTACAAATCAAATAATTATAGCTAAATAACTAACGTCTTCATTTATAAACGCAGACTCTTCATTTATAAATAGCTGATATGCAACGCTTTGAAATGGCGTCAAAAATAGAAACATTTGACTCATCAAAAATATTTCTAACAGTATACGGTCATACCGGACTGACCCTCCAACAACATTACATACATACTGAAATCATAGTAATTAAATAACTAGTAGTGATTATACGAATCTCTACAAAAACCAAAAATCATGAAAAACATTTTAACAACATTATTCGTCATTATTTTAAGCATTGTTTGCTTTTCTTTTACAGCAGACAATGGAAAAGAAAAATCATCTAAATCCGTTCAAGATTTAAGTTCAGATGCACGTTTTATTGGTCTAGCACAAGATCAAATGAAAGCTATGGACAATGTAACAAATTTTAACGCATTTGCATCTCTTATAAAAAAAGACAACTTAACTAATTCAGATATTAATCAGCTTGCAAGTGTTTTAGGATATCCTAATAGAGCTGCTTATGATACGTATATAAGCAATAAAAATGCAATCATTAAAGCGCTTGATGAAGATTACAATCTAAGTCAATACACCCAAGCGCAATTAACGCAATTAAGCTTAAATGTTATGAATACTACTAGATCGCAATTTAGGTCTAAGTCATTAAATAAGATTGAGACTCCTATAGAACCAGAGCCAACAGGCGAAACAAATGAATGTGAAGATCTTTGTGAAGAAGTACGAAAAGCGTGCATCCTAGAAGTTGGAGCTGCAGCTGTAGCTGCACATATAGGTTGTGGTGTTGCAGATTTAACTGTTATCGCAGGAATTGCTTGCCATAGTGGTGTTCTTATTGCACAAGGGTTTGGAAATAGAAAATGTAACAAAGAATATGACAAGTGTATTTATGATTGCAGACATTAATAATATATGTTTTTCTACTAAAATACTTGAAAAATTATAAATCAAAAGGTGTCTTAGTCCCTATAGAACTGAGACACCTTTTACAAAAAAATTCATCATGAAACAGCTACTACTCTTCTTTCTATCTTTTATGCCTATGCTTGTTTTTGCGCAATCTGGAACAAACAACAACAGCATTACGGCAAAAACGAGCTTTAATGGCAGACATTGTAGAGGAACGCACGGGTTATGTAGTATTGATAATACCGTGAGAACTATAGATACCAATAGCACGATCACATATGATGAAGTAAGTAATACAATTATTGCAGAAATTAATCGCTCTAGAATAAGTCTGCATGAACACTTTCAAATACTACAGGAAGATCCTCAAAATTATACAGGGAATACACAAGTGTACTATCTGGTGGAAGATGATTTTATGATTCCAAATAGTATCTCTCAACAACTTCAGATACATGGGCAAGACATCAAGATACATAGCGGGATGTATCCACTTATCATGACTGAAGACACGATTACCATCACATTTAATTTAGAATAATATGATACTATATACAAAACATACCATCTTACTGTTATTCATATGTATGACGAGCAATGTATATTGTTCTACTACAACTAATGATACCCAAGAGAGGATCGATATCATCCTTTTAGAATGGTCTCGTGAGGTTGCTGAGATTTCGGTGCATTACGCACATATTAGACAGGATCTATACACAAGGGTCTATCAAATTTCTTCTTCCCTAAAAAATACGTCCTCTACAGAAGACCAAGTCGCCTTATTAGTTTTAAAAAATCAGCTTCAAGAACAATTAGAACTAACGAATTTATCCGAAGTCTCTGACTTAAGTAAAATAAGGTACCTAAAAGGCTTACAAATCATTAAACTTCTTTATGAAAAGATGTTATCATTAGACCATCACTTTGCGTCTGTCGCTACCTTTAATGAGATAAATAACTTAAGCAATCCTAATCATTACCCGAGATTTGTAAAGCACAAACAAGCTATTAGCGGAAATACAAGCAAAAAACAAGGGTTTAATTTAACAGACATATTAGGTGATAACATATACACGTCTATCATGCATTCGTTAGTTTCATTATTTACAAGTAATGCCCCAAAAGGTGAAAAAGAAACAAGTATAAAAGAGATAGAATGTATTTTGGACTTTACCTTACGTATGCATACAGATCTAAAAACAATTTACTTTGAAACGGCTTTTTTACAGAAAAGCAATGATAACACTATCGTACAACTCGAACAATTATTTGTTGACTTTACAAAACCTATTAAATACAGAGTTCCCTTAAAAGAGTGTAGAAATACAGACGATTGGTCTAATATCCACGAGCAATTAAACAATTATATTACTGCTCTAAATGAAGCAATCGCTGATGATAGTCAGCGATATAAAGCGCATAAAATGCAAATAAATCTAGAGTTTCCTATTGATAGACTTTTGCAATTTATCACTCAATATAATAGCTTTATAGATCAAGGGGGTAAATTCTATGAAAAGTTTGGCATTATGCTAAACAGCTACGAAAACGAAAAACAATGTGCCACTGAAATCCCATTGGAGTATAAAAAATTAAAAGAAAATATTACGATTGCTATAGAAAAATTCAACACGGCTTATAAACCTGTTGAAATTAATGGAAGTAAGATGAAGGAAATACTATATGGGATTAGCGAATTTGATTAAGATCTTTTGTTAAGTATATGTATTCGCTTTCGTACTTCGGCAAGCTCAGCATGAACTTCACTTACGTACTTCGGCAAGCTCAGCATGAACTTCACTTACGTGAAAGCGTGCCCTAAAATACTAAAAGCCCGACACAAAATTGTATCGGGCTTTTAGTATTATGAGATTTCCGCCTTCGCGGAAATTGAATTATCCTCCGAAGTCATCAAATCGGATGTTCTCATCTGGAATACCGTAATCTTCTCCCATTTTCTGAACAGCATTGTTCATTAATGGAGGACCACAGAAATATAATTCAATATCTTCTGGTGCTTCATGCTTGCTTAAGTATTGATCTATCACAACTTGGTGAATAAACCCTACAAAACCATCTCCTTCTCCTTCTGTTGTTTCTTTTACTTTCCAGTTATCTTCTTCTAAAGGTTCTGAAAGCGCTAAATAAAACTTAAAGTTAGGGAATTCTCTTTCTAGCGCTCTAAAGTGCTCTAGGTAGAATAACTCACGCTTAGAACGGCCTCCATACCAATACGTAACGGTACGTCCTGTTTTTAATGTTTTAAATAGGTGATATAAGTGAGAACGCATAGGTGCCATTCCTGCTCCACCTCCTACGTATAACATTTCTGATTCTGACTCATTGATAAAGAATTCTCCGTAAGGTCCAGAAATGACTACTTTGTCTCCTGGCTTTTGAGCAAAAATGTATGATGAAGCAACTCCAGGGTTTACATCCATCCATTGGTTCTTAGCTCTGTCCCATGGTGGCGTCGCAATACGAACATTCAACATAATCTCACGTCCTTCTGCAGGGAAAGAAGCCATAGAATACGCTCTCTCTACGGTTTCATTATTTTTCATCGTGAGTGGCCATAAACCAAATTTATCCCACTCTGCTTGAAACTTATCGGGTGTATCGTGCTCTTCAGGGTGTGCCGTAATATCAATATCTGAATATTTGATTTCACACTGAGGAATTTCAATTTGAATATATCCGCCAGCTTTGTATCCCATATCTTCAGGAATCTCTACCACAAACTCTTTAATAAAAGAGGCTACGTTATAATTACGAACAACCGTTGCATCCCATTTTTTAATTCCAAAAACCTCTTCTGGAATCGTAATATTCATATCTTGCTTCACCTTTACTTGACACGCAAGACGAGCTCCATCGGCTAGCTCTTTACGGCTAAAGTGAGGAACTTCTGTAGGCAAGGCTTCACCTCCACCTTCAAGAACGTGACACTCACATTGGATACAGGTTCCTCCACCTCCACAAGCAGATGGTAAGAAAATTTTATTACTACCCAATGTAGTTAATAACGTACTTCCTGAAGCAACTTCTACTTCTCTCTCACCATTAATCGTAATCGTAACAGGTCCTGAAGGAGATAGTTTTTGTTTTGTAAATAATAGTAGCCCTACTAATAATAAGGTAAGGACTAAAAAGGCAACAATCGTGGCGATTACAACGCCAGACATACTAGCAACTAATAACATATGATTATTCTTTTTCGTTTGTAGTTAAGACTAGCTCGTCACTAGACTCTTTTGTCATTTCTTTTACGGGTGCTACTTCTGCAACAGGAGCCGTTTCTTCTTCTTCATCACCTCCTGTTAACATTCCTCCAAAACTCATAAACCCGATCGCCATAAGTCCTGTAATGATAAACGTAATACCAAGACCTCTTAACGGGGCTGGCACATTTGAGTAGCGTATTTTTTCTCTAATCGCTGCAATGGCTAGTATAGCAAGAAACCATCCTATTCCAGAAGAAATACCATAGTTTAAGGCTAGATCTGCAGACTGAATATCTCTAGATTGCATAAACAAAGAGCCTCCTAAAATTGCACAGTTTACTGCGATAAGCGGTAAGAAGATACCTAATGAGTTATATAATGATGGAGAAAACTTTTCTACCACAATTTCTACGAGCTGTACCATCGTTGCAATGGTCGCAATGAATAGAATGAATGATAAGAAACTCAAATCATAATCTCCGTATGCACTAAGCTCAGGGCTTCCATGTTGGCCATCTAACCAAGAAAGTGCTCCGGGTTGTAATATATATTGATCTAAATACCAGTTTAAGGGTACCGTTACTGCCAATACAAATATAACAGCCGCTCCTAAACCAACCGCTGTAGTTACCTTCTTAGAAACCGCAAGGTATGAACACATTCCAAGGAATGTAGCAAATACCATGTTGTCTATAAAGATTGATTTAAAAAATAATTCTACGTGTTCTAACATATCTTTTATTTTTGAGGTTTACGCTTTCATCCTTCGGTATGCTTAGGATAAAATCAGCGTTATAACATCCCTTTAATTTTCTTCTATTAATGCTTTATTACGTGAGCGTTGTACCCATATAATGAGTCCAACAACAATCAGTGCCATTGGAGAAAGCAACATAAATCCGTTGTTTTCATATCCTATGCTGTATAATCCTGATTTTGTAATAGGATCTCCCAATACTTTGAATCCAAGTAATGTTCCTGAACCTAATAATTCTCTAAAGAAACCTATAATCACTAAAATCACACCATATCCAAGTGCATTTCCTATTCCGTCAAGGAAGGAGCGCCAAATGCCATTTCCTAAAGCGAAAGCTTCAAAACGACCCATGATAATACAGTTGGTGATAATAAGTCCTACAAACACAGAAAGCTCTTTACTTAGAGAATATGCATATGCTTTTAGCACTTGGTCTACGACGATTACAAGCGTAGCTACAACAATGAGTTGTACAATAATTCGGATTTTAGAAGGAATGATATTTCGCATAAGCGAAATCACCACATTTCCTATACCCATTACAAATAATACTGCAATAGCCATTACAATAGACGCCTTTAATTGTGCTGTAATTGCCAATGCAGAACAAATACCTAATACTTGTATCGTGATTGGGTTATCGTCTGCTAGTGGATCAAGAATTAATTTTTGATCTTTTTTTGATAGTAATCCCATAATATTATTTCAATTTTTGAATATGAGGAATGTATGATTTTAAAGTGCTTTTTATCATAGCACTTACGCCATCACCTGTAATTGTTGCGCCAGCTAAGGCATCAACTTCGTTATCATCTTTGGTATTGTTTACTGGATCGTTATTTCCTTTGGCAACCGTAATACCTGCATACTTACCTGCGTTCATAACATATTCTCCAATAAAGTCATCCATAAAGTAGCGTTCTTTGATATTAGCTCCTAAACCTGGTGTTTCTCCTTTGTGATCGAAAAAGGCTCCTTGGACAATTAATTCTTCATCAAGAGAAACATACCCCCAAATAGCGTCCCATAATCCTTTTCCATACATAGGGATGACATAAAATTTCTTTCCGTCACGTTCTCCAACAAAAAGAGGCATTTTTCGTTCGCTTTTAGAAAGCTTACTTTGCTTTTTCATATCCACCGTAAAGGCAGCTTCACTTTCAGTTAATTTTCCATTTTGGAGAATATAGCTCTGCTTGATATACTTTTTGTATTCTTCTTCTACGGTCTCGGTAGGGATGAAATTTACAGAACCTGTATCATCGCCATTTTCATGCACTCCCATTGCGTAGAGAATATTTTGTTGCTTTTCATAGCGTTCATTCTCTTTAATCGCTGGTTTTAAACCTTGGGCAAGCCCCGCTAAAACACCTCCTACAACAATAACCATTACTGTTGCAAAAATTACTGTATATATGTTTCCGTCTGTCTTTGCCATGATTATGCTGTTTTAACTTTTAGACGTTTCATTCTTCGCTTCACATTTCCTTGAATCACATAGTGATCAATAGTCGGTGCAAAAACGTTCATTAACAAGATTGCAAGGAATACTCCTTCTGGATATGCTGGATTGAATACACGAATCATAATCGCTATAAAACCGATAAAAAATCCATAGATCCATTTCCCTTTATTTGTTTGCGAGGCAGTTACTGGATCTGTTGCCATATATACGGCTCCAAACAATATACTTCCTATAATTAAATGTTGCCAGTAAGGAACACTCATTAATCCATAGAACTTACTACTCTCACTGATCCATTCTTGATCAACGACAAGATTAAAAATAAGACCCATAGCTACAGCACCTAATACGGTACTAAGCATGATTCTCCAACTCCCTATTTTTGTAAAAATCAGGAATAAAGCTCCTATGATAATTAGGAACTTTGAGGTCTCTCCAACAGAACCCGGAATATATCCCCAGAACATATCTGCAAAATCGTATCCTAAACTACCCGCATTTTGGGCATAGGCACCTAATAAGGTTTCTCCAGAAATCGCATCAGCTGTGCCAGCTCTATCTACTGCTTCGGCTACCCATACTTTATCTCCAGACATCCATGTAGGATAGGCAAAGAATAAGAAAGCACGGATTGTAAGTGCAGGGTTAAGAATATTCATTCCTGTCCCTCCAAATACTTCTTTTCCGATAACAACGCCAAAAATAACAGCTACAGCAAGCATCCATAAAGGAATATCAATAGGAACAATAAGCGGCACAAGCATTCCTGTTACGAGGTATCCTTCTTCTACTTCATGTCCTTTAATGACAGCAAAGATAAATTCTACCAAAAGTCCTACTCCGTAAGAAACAATAACAAGAGGTAATACTTTCCAAGCCCCTAAAGAGAAATTTTCCCAAGTAATAAAATTACCCCAAATAGAAAGTTCTCTAGTAATTCCGCTTGCAGCGTCTACCGCAGCATAATGCTGGTATCCTGCGTTAAAAATACCAAAAATCAAACACGGCACTAAAGCCATAATTACGGTATTCATCGTACGCTTCAAATCATCTACAGCTCTAATATGACTTCCGTTGTGGGTGGTCTCATTAGGGCTATATAAAAAAGTATGTAATGCATTAAATGCAGGGGCCATTTTCTTGCCCTCATACTTCATTTTAATTTTATGTAAGTTTTGTTTTAATCCCATCACTTATCCTATTTCATTATACATCAAGTCAAGACCTTCTCTAATAATATGCTGGTGTGGCTGTTTTGACACGCAGATAAATTCTGTAAGTGCAAAATCTTCTGGCGCTACCTCATACATTCCTAAAGCTTCCATCTCATCAAGATCTTTTACCATACAAGCCTTTAAGATCTGTAATGGAAAAATATCTAGTGGAAATACTTGTTCATAGTTACCTGTTACCACAAAAGCACGATGTTCACCATTGGTATTGGTATCAAGATCGTACTTTTTATTAGGCTGCATCCAAGAGAATGTTAATGCTCTAGACGGCGATATTTTATTAAATACGGGTTTGTTCCAACCAAAGAATTCATAATCATCTCCTTCTGGAATCGCTACAAACTCATTTGCGTAATACCCAAGAGCACCATCCGGTTTTATTTGAGAACCTGTAAGAACATTTCCTGAAATAAAGCGATTAGTATCACCATCTACTCCTGCGTCATAGGCAAATGTAGACACCTCTGCTCCTATAATTGTTTTGTAATACGAAGGCTTGTTGACTCCTGAACCGGCTACCGAGATAACGCGAGTTGCGTTAAAATGCCCTGTAAGTAACAACTCTCCTATAATAACAAGATCCTGAGCCGCTACTGTCCAAACAGTCTCACCTTTATTGACAGGACTTATTTTATTGATAAGTGTCCCTACATTTCCTGCAGGGTGAGGTCCTTTTACGGTATGCGTCACAATATCTTTCAATCCTGCAAATACAGAACTACTAGATCCCACAGAAACATGTACACTTCCGGAGGTAAGCGCATTCAATGCAGAAAGAGCTGCTTGCAATGAAGCCTCTTTTCCAGAAAGAACAAAATCTAAATCTGGTGCAAGTGGTGCTGTATTAACGCCAGACACAAATATCGCTTTAGGCGCTTTGTCTGGATGGGCTACCACATCATAAGGACGTTGTTTAATAAATGGCCATAATCCATTGGATAACATTTTTTCTTTGATCTCTTCTGGAGATGCAGAACCACTTAGTTTTCCAAAGTCTCTGGAGCCTCCTGAATGATCTGCCTCAATAACAAGATCTGTGATTACACGACGTGCACCACGCTTGATCTCGACAAGTGTTCCTGCAACAGGAGACACGAATCGGATTTGTTCTTGTGATTTTGAGAAAAATAATTCGTCGCCAACTTCGAGTTTTGCACCTTCTTTGACAACCATTTTAGGAGTAATCAGATGAAAATCTGAAGGCCTGATCGTTACAGTTCTTGATCGTGGACATTCAGAAATACGTTTTTCTGCTTCGCCCACTAATCGTATATCAAGACCCTTTTTTATTCTAATGTCTTTTGACATATGTCAGTAGATTTTTGTTATCGAAAACCTTACTATTTTAAGGTGCGCAAATTTACAAATTAATCTACGTTTTTTCGACTCGTAAAAAGGGGATCATATTATTTATAACCATTCTAAATAATTAAACTTTAAGATCCCTAAACAAATTATAAAAATATCTTGTGCTTACCGCCGTTTATTAGCAATAAATTAACTGTTTACATTGTATTTGTTTAAGGGTACGCTTTCGCGAAAGCGTATACAATCAATCCGTTCTCGGTATAGATTTTGATTATATTTGAAGAATATCTATCATTTTATGAAAGCATCCATCGCATTGTTTTTCTTTTTTACTATTATTTTTTCTAGTTTTTCTGTAGCACAAGTCGCTGTAGAAACTCCAGAACCGGCTAATATCAAATCCGTACAATTTAGAGGAGATACGTTTTTGGGAGAACTCCCTACCATCAAACTTGGAACACCACTGCAATTAAGTTTTGATGACATTGTTGGAGATGAGCATGATTACTATTATAAAATTACACACTACGATGCAGACTGGACACCTAGTAAACTAGCGCGTGCTGAGTTTATGACGGGTATGGATGATGTACGTATTCTAGATATTGAGAACTCTGTGGCCACCCTCCAACTCTATTCAAATTATCAATTAACCGTTCCTAATCAGTTTACAAAAGCACTTACCAAAACTGGAAATTATTTGATGAGTATTTACGATGAAGATGGAAAACTTACATTCTCAAGAAAATTTATGATTTATAACCCACAACTGGCTGTTGGCTTACAGGTTAAAAGATCTAGAGATCTTAATTATGTAGACACCAAACAAGTGGTTCGGTTTTTTGTAGATGGCGGAGATCAGCTTATTATTAATCCAAAGCGAAATGTAAAGGTGGTTATTTTACAGAATAACAACTTAAAAACAGCGATCACTGGAATAAAACCTCAATTTACGATAGGAAATAAATTAGAGTATCGATACGATCAAGAAACTGCTTTTTGGGGTGGTAATGAATTTTTCAATTTTGAAAACAGAGATATAAGAGGAGCTACCGCCGCTATTCGACGTGTAGAGTTAAAAAGTTTATACCATAATTACCTTTATACAAATATTGCTAGGTATGATACTCCTTATACTTTTAATCCTGATATCAACGGGAATTTTGTGATCACCACCCTACAAGGAAGAACGCCTAGATCCGAAGCAGAATATGCTTGGATCCATTTTAGCCTAGACTATCCAAGAGTGGAAGAAGGTCAAGAAATTCATGTATATGGAAACTTCAATAATTATGTAATAAATGAAACTACAAAACTTGTCTATAAGCCAAAAAAATACAGGTATGAACTTCCTATGCTTTTAAAACAAGGGTTTTATAATTACATGTATGTCCTTGTGAATAAGGACGGAACTATCAACAGAGAAAAAGCCATAGGGGGTAATTATTGGCAAACCGAAAATGACTATCAGGTATTGGTTTATTATCGTCGCCCAGGAGGGCGTTTTGATGAATTAGTAGGTGTAGGAAGTAGCAATTCTTCTGTGATCACAAATTAATAGAAAACCCCTATATTTAGGGCATGAAGGAAACTTCGATAAAACCAACTAGCCGAAAAGCCATAAAATATCGTGGGGTTGAGTGTCTTAATTGCGGTCACCCTCTGGATCTTAGCGATCGTTTTTGTGCCTATTGTGGACAACTTAACACCACAAAGCGACTTACCCTTAAAGATTTTTTAGGTGAATTTGTCTTAAGTGTATTTACATACGATTCTCGTTTTAGACATACATTAAAAGATTTATTATTTAAACCAGGAACCATTACACGGTATTATGTAGATGGTAAGCGTTTTCATTATGCAAACCCCTTTCGGTTTTTTCTAAGTGCTAGTATCTTTTACTTTATTATTCTAGGTCTGTTATCTTTTTTTAGCACAGATTTTACCGAAGAAGCTCCTGATTCACCCATAATGAATATAAATATGGGTAACGAAAAAGCGATTGAGGCATTGGACAATGCACTTCAAGACTCCATTCCTGAGCTAAAAGGAGTTCCTGCTCAGTTTAATGATGAGATACGGACTGCCATACAGGAGGCTAAAAAAGAGACCAAACGAAAAAGAGAAGAAAATGCAACATTAAAAGATTCTCTTGGATACAAGTATATTGCTCAAAAAGACATGGACACTTTAAATACTATATCTCAATTTTTTGAAAAGTTTGAGCTATTTAGAGAATTCTATGAAGTTACAGATATAGATAATACTAGCAGGGCTCTTGACAGTCTTAAGTATGATAAAACTCGATTAAATATTTGGCTATATGAAAAGAACTATGCGATAGAGCGTGTAGAAAAAGATCCGCTGCGGTTTGCAAATTACATGGCATCAAAAACACCTTTCTTTCTGTTTTTCTTTGCACCTTTTTTTGCTATATTTTTCTGGCTTATCTATTCTAAGAAGCGGGCAAATTACATGGAACACCTTGTTTTTATCTTCCATATTTTCAGCTGGATATTTGTGGTTTTATTACTCTCTTTAATTCCCGATTTCTTCATTCCTAATGATAATGTTGTGGCTGCCATCATCCTTACACTTATAGGTCCATTTTATTTTTATAAGGCCTTACGAAACTTTTATAAACAAAATCGCGTTATTACATTAATAAAATTTGTATTTTTAAATATTGTTTTTATGATATCAACTTCAATATTTGCGTTGATATTCTTTGCACTAACAGCAGCTTTTTATTAAAACAAGATGGTACAACAGGTCACAAGAGGCATTAAAATTTCGGTAGAAACTACCTTTGAAGGCACATTTTATAAAAATTATAAAATGCATTTTGCCTTTGGATATCGTGTGACTATTGAGAATCAAAGTAAAGATTCTGTTCAACTGATGGCACGTCACTGGAAAATTTATGATTCTTTAAATACGCCTGAAATTGTAGATGGCGAAGGTGTTATAGGAAAAAAACCTGTTATAAAGCCTGGAGAAAAGCACACCTATAGTTCGGGTTGTCTTCTTACCTCTCCGTTTGGTGCCATGAAAGGATATTACCACATGGTTAATTTTACAACCACTAGAAAGTTTAGAGTAAAAATACCTACGTTTAAACTAAGTGCTCCCTTTGCTCTGAATTAGACATCAATTCCTTTCTAATTAAATCGAATCGATATTTTTTTTCACCTTGTGCTATTGTGCAATACGCACAATTACTATCGTATACAAATGTATATTCTTTTGTTACATCAAAACCTTCGGGAATTTTAGCAATACCCCTACAGTCAGGAACACCCTCTTCTGTATATCTAGTGATAAGCACTTGACTTTTGGTTTCTTTTTCCAAATAAAACCAAGCACTACTCCCTATACCTGTTAAAAGTTGTGCTCCTTTAGGGATCTCGACATCATCTTTACCGTCTTGAAAGTATGATTCTGGGACTTTTTTATCAAAATAATTGGTTAGATTTTCGCGTAAAGCGGTCGAATTATAATCCGAGATAATACCATTATATACTTGATACACTTTATTAGAAGCACTTTTTTCTACATTCCCTACAGTACTTGGCGTGAATTTTTTATTATGCTTAAGCGCTTTAATGATATGTTTTTCTTCTGTAGAAGAAAGAATTGTTTCAGTCACAAAACGCGCACAATTACTTCCCAAAGCACCAAAAGCTCTATAAGGAATACTGCCTTGATTTTGTAATGCAAGGATATATTCATGTGCCTTTTCAAAATACACATGCTCATTTAAAGAAGCAACCAATCTACCGGATCCATGTGTTTTTTCAGGATGGGCATCTAGCCAAAGTAAGAATGTATCTAGATTCTCTAAAACATCATTTTTGACAACGGCTTTAAAAGGAATTTCGAGTTCAGCATCTGTATTAAACCCTCGCACTCTTCCTGAACCTTCTGGTGTGATATAGCGTCCAAAATCGTAATAAAAGGCATTGCCTGTGGCATTTTCGATAAGGACAAGTGCTGCATGACCTGCTTTAATATGGGTACGCGTCCCTAAACCTACCAGCGGTAGTATTTTACACATCAACTCATCAGACATTTTTACAAAAGTGTCTGGGAAAGCTAAGACAATTATTTTACCATTGTATTTCACACGGTTACTATATCAAATTCGGTACGATGTACTTCGCCTTTTTGCAAATCAAAATACGTCATGATACAATCGTCATCTGTTTTTTCTACTTGCGTTACGCTTACTGTTTTTAAAAGTCCTCGATCTAAAAGCACGTCTACATTTTTATCTCCTTCTCCGGCGGTGGTATGAAAATGATGCATATCACTAGCTTCGAATTTATTTTCATTTGAAAATAAATCAAACCAACCAAAGCGTTTCTGCTTCATATGTGCATCATACAATGTAGAGGACGACCATATTTTTGGTTCGTTAGGCAATATCGTAATATGTGCTTTGTCACCATCCCAAACCAATTCTGTTGCTTTTAAATCAGTATTCCAATCGATCGCTACAATGGTAAATGGCTCGATCCCTTCATAATCAAAAGCTTTAATAGCGGCGCTTAAATCATCAGATTTTAAAAGTTCTTTTACGACTACACCACGACTCATTTTGTACTTTTTGAGCTTCACATGATTTTCAAAACCTCCGTTAAGTAGACAGATCATCGTGTTTTTTTCAGAAATACTAATCCAAGAGCCACCAGCAACTGCATCCTTAGGAAATAACATTTTCACACCATCCACATCGTAAAAATCAGGGGGTAGCGTAGTACGACCCACCGCTTCATCACGATTTGAAGTAAGAATAAAATTGGAATTTCCTTTAGGGATAAACGTTACTGTACACATAAAAATTTGGTCAGAAAATTAAGGTGCAACTTACAAAAAATTCTACGAATAGTCAGGACAATACGCTATATAGATTGAAGACGTGCCCGCTTTCGTACTTCATCGGGCTCAGCATAAACTTCGCTTTAACGTTTCACTTTCCTTTTAGTCATGAATCTCGCAAGCTCGCTTTCGCGAAAGCGTAAACAATTTCGTACCTTCGCATCTCTTAAAATTTAAAAATAAAAACCCATGGGAAAAGGATTTTTTCAAGTACCAATTGCTGTCAACGAACCTGTAAAAGGATATGCTCCTGGTTCTCCTGAAAGAGATGCCGTCGCGGCAGCGTATACAACACTTTTTAATGCACACACAGAAGTACCGATGTACATCAACGGACAAGAAGTGCGTACAGGAAACACAAGAACGATGTCTCCTCCACACGATCATAAACATATTGTGGGAGAATATCATCTTGCTGAGAAGTCACACATAGAAACAGCGATTGCTGGTGCATTAGAAGCTAGAACGGCTTGGGCAGAACTTCCTTGGGAGCAACGCGCAGGGATTTTCTTAAAAGCAGCCGAATTGATTGCGGGCCCTTATAGAGCTCGTATCAATGCAGCGACAATGATTGCACAATCTAAAACGGTACAACAAGCTGAAATCGATGCAGCCTGTGAGCTTATAGATTTCTTACGTTTTAATGTTCAGTTTATGACTGACATTTATAATGAGCAGCCAGAATCTACTTCAGATGCATGGAACCGTTTAGAATATCGTCCGTTAGAAGGATTCATCTATGCGATTACACCTTTTAACTTTACAGCGATTGCCGCTAACTTGCCTGCAAGTTGTGCGATGATGGGGAATGTCGTGGTATGGAAACCTTCAGATAGTCAAATGCTATCTGCGAAGATTATCTTAGATATTTTCCGCGAAGCGGGTGTTCCTGATGGCGTAATTCAAGTGGTACACGGAGATCCTGTCATGATTACAGATACCGTTCTTGCAAGTCCTGATTTTTCTGGATTACACTTTACAGGATCTACACATGTATTTAAAGACCTATGGGCAAAAATAGGAGGTAATATTCACAACTATAAAACCTACCCTCGTATCGTTGGAGAGACAGGAGGGAAAGATTTTATCGTAGCACATCCATCTGCTCCTGCAAATCAAGTAGCGACTGCGATTGTACGTGGTGCTTTTGAATTCCAAGGACAAAAATGTAGTGCTGCGAGTCGTGCGTATGTTCCTGCAAGCTTATGGCCTACGGTAAAAGAACTCGTCGTTAAAGATGTGAAGACATTTAAAATGGGATCGCCAGAAGATATGAGCAACTATATTACGGCAGTGATTCATGAAGGTTCTTTTGACAAACTTGCCTCTTTTATTGATCAAGCAAAAAAAGATACTGACGCGGAGATTATTGTAGGCGGTGGTCACGATAAATCAAAAGGATACTTTATAGAGCCTACAGTGATTGTTGCAAAAGATCCTAAATATACAACCATGTGTACAGAGCTTTTTGGCCCTGTGATGACCATATACGTATACGAAGATGCCGATTGGAGCGCTACCCTAAAACTAGTAGATGAAACCAGTGAATATGCATTAACAGGAGCGATACTTTCTACCGATCGTTATGCGATCCAAGAAGCAACCAAAGCACTTCAAAACGCCGCAGGTAACTTTTACATTAATGACAAACCAACAGGTGCGGTGGTAGGACAACAACCCTTTGGAGGCGCAAGAGCCTCTGGAACCAATGATAAAGCAGGTTCTGCGTTAAACTTATTACGTTGGGTGAGTCCGCGTATGATTAAAGAGACGTTTGTAACACCTGTAGATTATAGATATCCGTATTTAGGAGAATAGGGTTTCGCTTTCGCGAAACCCTATAAAAGAGTATTCAAGGCTGCCTTTGGGCAGCCTTTTTTGCTTCTCATTAAAGACATTTTCAATTAAAGACCATAGGAACATTAGCGTATTCAATAATTATTTTTTCACCTACACGTATATAAATGAATGGATAGTCTTTTTTGACTTTTACAATTAAAGTATTTGTATCCCATGTAATTAAAATTTTTTTGGTAGTAGATGAAAAATTTATTCCCCTAGATGCTCCGAGCGTTTCATTAAACTCTAAAAAATCTTTAAAAATCATTTGATCATCAGCAAAAACTGTAATTTTAGAATTACTCAGCTTATCAATAAAGGTTATCATTTTTTGATCCTTTCCTAAAACAATATCAATCAAAGAAATTTCTCTCTTGCTAACTTCTTTATCAGTAACAATGGTTGTGTAGCTTTTACAACTTATGCACAAGACAAAAAACATCAAATAAAATATTCTTCTCAAAAAAATTATTTTTTAGTAAACAAATTCACCGTCACCGATGCTAAGTCTGAATTTGGAAACTTCTGCCCTAATCGTTGATCAGGATACAATCCCGCTTCTCCTAGAATTTTACGAAACACAGGCACTTCTAAAATATACTGATCCGAAAAACCGTGGGTCGCGTCATACGCTGTTACGGCTGTTTTTCCAATATGCTGTGAAGCAATTTCGGGAGGCACGGTATGCAACTCAATCACGAGTAAGCCAAATGTAGACACATACGGCGCCCAAAGTTGTATATGTTCTAACAAAGAATCTTCTACTAGATGATTTGGAATCCGCTCGCCTTCATACGCATATGCCCCTGTAGAATCACTGATCCGAGGAATTTCTCTCGGCTGTGGCGCTTTCCAAATACGATTATGATCTAGAAAAGAACGTACGTTTAGGAGTTCGTTCAATGCAATTCCATAGTCATCCCGAAGGTCTTTTGCCAATCGATCAGGGTCTCCAATATCTCCCCAAACCACTTTTGCCCAAATTTCAGACTGCACGAGATTTCCTTTGGTGATCCGTAAAGCCGCTTCATTATAATCAGCACCTACCAAAATAAGCGGATGCTCATCCAGCATACTCCCACGAAGGGTTTGTTTTTCAATCACATTAAACAGATGAATCAAAAATGCACCATTCCCACACCCCATATCAAGGATTCCTTTGGGTTGTTCTTCTATAGGCTTATTAAATAAATGGATAATAATTTCATCAACCACTTTAAAATAACTCGCATGTGCACCTCCACTTCCCCAAACGTTCATCGCACGATCTACATGACCTTCTTTATGTTCGTCCCCTAAAATTTTTGCGGCTTTCGGGTTTCCAAAAATCAATTCATCTAACATCCGTAAGGTAGGAATATACGATACTGTCACCCCGTAAGCACTCGCTCTTTTCGCATAAAAAAGTCCTTTCTCCGTGAATTGATACGTACCAGAATGAGACGTAAACA
>CAYGQJ010000062.1:0-304 GCA_964351845.1 uncultured Flavobacteriaceae bacterium
ATTCAGTGTTTAAGGTCTGATACAGAAATGTGTCAGACCTTTTTTTATACCCGAAAGTGAAATATGTATGTGAGGAGTGTCAGCCTGCAAGCGTGATGTATTCCTGTAGCTGTGCTCTCTGGGTTATATTTGTTATTATAGATAGTTATGAATCAGATCTTTTTTATACTGTAACATGAGAATATAAGAGCGTCACGCTTATAGCGTGATTACTTCCTATAGCCGTGCTCTCTGCGTTGCACTTGCTATCACAGATAGTCAGCAATAGGTCGCCGCCTTTTTACGCTGAAATACATTCAGTGTT
>CAYGQJ010000062.1:404-23175 GCA_964351845.1 uncultured Flavobacteriaceae bacterium
TAAGGTCTGATACAGCAATGTGTCAGACCTTTTTTTATGCCCGAAAGTGAAATATGTATGTGGGAAGTGTCTGCCTGTAAGTGTGATTACTTCCTATAGCCGTGCTCTCTGGGTTATACTTGCTATTACAGATAGTTAGCAATAGGTCGCCGTCTTTTTACGCTGAAATATATTCAGTGTTTAAGGTCTGATACAGCAATGTGTCAGACCTTTTTTTATGCCCGAAAGTGAAATATATGTGAGAAGTGTCAGCCTGCAAGCGTGATTCATTCCTGTAGTAGTTGTGCTCTCTGGGTTATACATGATGGTGCAGATAGTCATGAATACAAAAGTATTGAGCTACAAAAAAACATATCACATCTAGTGTGTGAATATAATGATCTGAAAATAAATTTTAGTAGGGTGTTTGGAGCAGCTTTGATGATTTGTTGGTAAGCTTATTTGTGCTAAAATAATATGTGTCAATATATGCTTTCGCGAAAGCAAAATAATGCACAGAGAAGAGTGAAATGAATACAAAAAAACCAGTCTGTGCAGGATATTATTAGACTTCTATATAGTCCTTTTGTTCTAGAAATAAGTCTTATTTTTTTATATAAATATTGAAAAAATATAAGACGATATGGGCCTGAAGTTGACTTTTTACTCAAAATATCCTTGAATATTTCATTAAAATGTGGTGGTTTAAAGTTGGGTGAAGTGTATGTTTTGTAATCATTTATGTGTGTTTTTGTATTTTTGTCTCGATTAAAAACATTATAATATCGATGAAGAACGCAATTTAAAAATTATGGTTTAACCGTAGTTTTGGTATGTGAAACATTCATTACTTTGGTCTTCCCAAATCATCATAAAGTGCACAACTTTATGACAATAGAATTAAAGTAATGAAATGTCCTACTTATGTAAGAAGTTTTCTTCTTGTCAATACCCTACTTTTATTTTCGTATATCTCTTATGGAGCTACCACAATAGCTTATAAGAATGAACCGTATGTTTGTACTGGAGATGTCGTTGATACGTTTCCTTATACAGAAAGTTTTGAAGATGCCAATTATTTGTTTACTCAAAATACAGGTGATGATGGAGACTGGGTGCGTGATAGTAATGGAACGCCATCCAATAATACAGGACCTGGTGCAGCGAGTGATGGTAACTTTTATATGTATACAGAAGCTTCCAATGGAGGCGCTGGGTTTATAGGCCCTAATGCTACAGCGATATTAACAAGTCCTTGTTTTGATTTTACAAATGTAGGAGGAGCTACCTTTAGTTTTGATTACCACATGTATGGTAGTAGTATTGGTAACCTGAGTGTAGAGGTAAGTGATGATTCTGGAGATAATTGGTCTGTATTACAAGTGATTTCTGGGCAGCAACAAACCTCAGGTAGTGCTCCTTGGATACATTCTTCTTTAAATTTGAATGCGTATATAGGTGATGTAATTAGTGTTCGATTTGTGGGTACAACAGGGAATGGGATTTTAAGCGATATCGCTATAGATAATGTAGAGGTAACTGTTACTTCTGTAAATCCTGAAATTAATATTACTGGGTTGTCAAATGATATTCCTAGTGGTAATATGATCACATCGGTTTTGGATGGGACAGATTTTGGGGATATACCTGTTGGACTTTCTACATCTAGTACATTTGTTATTGAAAACTTAGGGGCTTTAGAATTACTTTTAACAGATCCTAGCCCATATATTACTATTTCAGGAACTCATGCTGGTGATTTTAGTATTACAGGGGCTCCTGTATCTCCAATAGCTCCTGTAAATGGAACATCGGCTTTCTCCATTGGATTTACGCCGACAGCTGTTGGTGATAGATTTGCTACGATTTCTATCGCTAGTAATGATAGTGATGATGACGAGAATCCTTATGTTTTTGATATTGTAGGTCATGGTACCGCACCAGCAGCGGAGATTAATGTCTCAGGGTCGGGGAATGCAATTAATTCTGGAGATGATATGCCATCAACTTTTGATGGGACTGATTTTGGTTTTACAACCTTAGCCTCTCCCGTTTCGAATGATTTTATTATTATCAATTCAGGACTGATCCCTTTAGACTTAACAGATATCTCCCCTTATATCAATATAACGGGTACTGGAGCTGCTCAGTTTTCAGTGAGTGTAATTCCTTTAAATGAAATCCCTCAAAATGGGGGAAGTACACAATTTCAAATCACCTACAATCCTTTGTTAATAGGAACGCATGAGGCTACAGTAACTATAGCAAATAATGATATAGATGAAAACCCATTTGTATTTGATATTGTAGGGAATGCCGTTGTTGCCTTAGTTCCTGAAATTGAAATTTCAGGAAATGGGACTACCATTTCAAATGGAAGTGGGGTGCCGGGTTTAACAGATGCTACAGATTATAGTTCTATTCCTTTAGGGACTAAAAAGAATGTTGCTTTTACAATACATAATGTAGGTTCGGGGACCTTAACCTTAACGGGAGGTACTCCTTATGTAAGTATTACGGGTCCTAATGCAACAGAGTTTTCTGTACAAACGATACCTTCAAATAGTATAGATGCTTCCGATAGCACTATTTTTCAAGTGCAATACAATCCTTTTGGTTTAGGAACTCATATGGCTACTGTAACGGTACAAAATAATGATATTGATGATGGGAGTTATTCATTTATGGTTACAGGAACAGCTACTGAAAATATTAACCCATTAGATACTCCATATTATGCGAATTTTGATACTGGAAATGATAGCTGGGTGGCTTCTAATCCTGGCGGGAATAGCGTTTGGACATATGGAACAAATGGTGTTGAAGTAGGTACCGAAGGGAATTATTGGTATACAGATACCTATGATAATTATGCGTCAAATTCAGATACGTATGTAACGAGTCCCGTGATAAACCTTACAGGATATAGTAACCTTACGTTTAAGATAGATATTCGTTTCGATACAGATGGTGATTCTGGTTTGGATGATGGGATGAATATAGAATACTCTAGTGATGGGGGTGCCTCTTGGGATTTGTTAGGGGCATATGCAGATCCGCAAGTAGATAATTGGTACAATGCAGATAATGTAGACGCTTTATCAAGTGGTGCCGATGGTTGGGCTGGATTAAACCAAGACATTGTTAGTTCAACAAAATCTGACTTTACACAAGCTTCTGTTGAATTACCGTCTATCTTGGAAGATAACCCTAATGTGCGATTTAGAGTACATTTTGCATCAGATAATAGTCAGACTGATAATGGAGTTAATTTTGATAACGTATTTGTTTTAGGAGATCCTATGGCCCCATCTGATCCAATAGCGGGTCCAGCAGGTGTGAATTCCAACTTAAAATTATGGTTGAAAGCGACTGATGGTACCGGGAGTGTAACGGACGCTTCTCAGATTGGAGTATGGGAAGATCAAGCACTTGATAATGATGCTATGCGTGGAAATAGTGGACAGCAGCCTATTTTTTATAATAATTTTGATGAAAACATTAATTACAATCCAGTCATAGATTTTAGTGATTTGATAGATTCTGAACTTAAAGGGAAAGGAGGCTACTATACACAAGAATATTGGGTGGTTATACAAGCTGATGGTAGTATCAATTCATCAAGTCCAATTAAAGGGGTGATGTCTGGACGAGTTTCAAGGAATCAGTTTGCTGAAGATGGAACTGGACTTTGGATAAATCCTGGGTCGCTAAGATTTAATGGAGTGGATAATATTTTGAGTCACATGGTTGGTTCTACTAGTTCTTCTGTAGCAGGTATAAGTGATGGTAGTTATGGTAGATCTTATAATAGTGATACCGATAGTTATGATAATGAGCCTATTATCCTAAACATTAAAATGAATAGTTCAGGCGATTCTGCCGAAATTTATAAAAATGGTATTCGTGTAGATAATTATACTGGAAAAACGACCGGTAGTCCTGCTGAGGATTTGCCTTTTATCAATGTAACCAATTCAAATTATGTGTTAGGGGTAGGTCGTATCACCATAGGTGGGACTAATTATGATTCTCATTTTAATGGTAAAATGACAGAAATCATAAGTTATGCAAACCCTCTTACTATTTTTGACCAAGAAAAAATACAGTCGTATCTAGCAATCAAAAATGGGATTACATTACACGATGTTAACAGTACAACGATCACCCGACTGGGAGATCAGAATTATATAAATTCTGACGGTGATGTTGTTTGGAATGTTGCAGCTCATACAGGGTATAATTATGATATTGCAGGTATAGGTAGAGATGATGCTTCTGGATTAAATCAAAAACAATCAAAGAGTGTAAACTCTAATGCCATCGTTACTATGGGACTTACCGATACGTATGATACCAATAGCGAAAATATAGCTACAAATCCTGATGTGATTGCAGACAAAAACTTCTTAATGTGGGGTAATGATAATAAAAGTTTAAATGCAGCGGCATCTATTATTGTTGATTTAAGTAATGATATTGCAGGTTTAAATACTGTTGTAGATATCACGTCTATTCAGCGTAGTTGGAAAGTTGTTGAGACAGGATCTGTAGGTACTGTAGAAGTATCGATTCCAGAAATAGCCTTAAGTGCAACATTAGACCCTCCAGGGAGCTTCTTTATGTTTATTTCAGACACACCTACTTTCAACCCTAGTTCTGAGTATCGAATTATGACGCTGAATGGATTGAATTTAGAAACTTCATATGATTTTAATGGGACAAAATATGTCACTTTTGGATATGCTCCAAATTATGAATTTGATCGTTCTGTAACCTTTAATGGGGTGACTGACTATATGGATGCTCAGGATGCTTTAGATCTTACAGGGCCTTTTACCATATCTACTTGGGTAAAACACAGTGATGCGGAATACACAATAGTATCAAAAAGAGACGTAGCATTTACAGAAGGCTATGCTATAGATATTATAGCAAATAAACGTGCTAGAGTACGTTGGAGGGATACAGGTGGTGCTATGCAAGAAATACAAACTTTAACTTCGATTCCTAATAATGAATGGCATCAATTTGCAATTACCTATGATGGAGCGACAGCCAATGTTTATATTGATGGGGTATTGAGTAATACAGAAACATTAACCCCTCCAGTAGATACTGATCGTCACTTTTTAGTTGCAGCTGTTGATGAAAGAACACCTTCTGATTTTTATGAAGGTACGATAGATGAACTCCGTATATGGGATGTTGCTTTAAGTCAAGACCAGATTCGTTTTATCATGAATCAAGAGATTCAAGAAAATACGAACCTTATGGTTAGAGGAGCGGTTGTACCATCAACCATTTCAAAAAACGAAATAAATGCCATAGAATGGGAATCTTTGCAAGGGTATTTCCCAATGACTAAGTTTGCCTTTACCAATATTATGGATGCGTCTAAAAATAATCTTGTCGCTGCTATTAAAAATTTAAAGACAGTAGATTTTCAAACAGCACCTCTTCCGTATGTCTCGCAAGCAGATGGTAACTGGACAGATCAAGCTACTTGGGAAAATGGAAGTGGATTCCAAGTCCCTAATGCTGCATCTATAGTAGACAACACCGTGAATGTAGCATGGAATATTGTTCAAACGGCACATGATATAACAACACAAGCAAACAATACAGTGCTAGCGCTAGATGTACAAGCAAATGAACTATCTATTGAAAACGATAGTAAGATAGAAGTATCACACTATCTCAAATTAGACGGTGTTTTAGATCTTGTAGGAGAATCACAATTGGTGCAAACAGAAAATAGTGATCTAGATATAACGAGTACAGGATCTTTAGAAAAGGATCAACAAGGAACTTCAGATACGTATTCTTATAATATCTGGTCATCTCCGGTAAGTTTAGTTAACAATTCTCAAATCAACACGAATTATTCAGTAGGTAGTATCATGATGGACGGTACTGATCCTAATAACCCTGTTGGGATGAATTTTACGCCTTACGTTAATGGTGTTGCTACCTCGCCAATTACGATTAGTGCGTATTGGATATTCAAGTATGGAAATGGGATTGAGCAATTCCAGCATATAGGTTCCTCTGGAAGTGTAAGTGTAGGAGAAGGATATACGATGAAAGGCCCTGGGTCTGGTGGTATTGCAGATCCTCAAAACTATGTATTCATTGGGAAGCCAAACAATAGTACAGATGTACAGGATATTACGATTCCAGCTCTTGCAAATCAAAGTTACATCATAGGAAATCCATTCCCATCGGCACTGGATGCAAATGACTTTATAAATGATAACCCACACCTTGATGGCACCTTATACTTTTGGGAGCATTATGGAGGAGGAAATCATATCACATTAGATTATCAGGCTGGATATGCATTATACACCCTTTCTGGAGGTACTCCTGCAGTAAGTCATCCAGATGTATCTCAAATTGGTGGTGGTACAAAAACACCTGAGCGTTATATTCCAGTAGGTCAGGGATTCTTTGTGGCGGCAGATAGTGATGGCGATATTCACTTTAGTAACACACAACGTAACTTTGTAAGAGAAACAGGTACTTCTATTTTCTTGTTTGGAGATGGACAGGAAGAAGAAAGTAATCAACAAAACGCACCTGAAGATCCAATTGTAGCACAACTAGACGATTCTGATCTTGATGCACCAGACATGCGTGCAAAATTTAGAATTGGTTTTGACTCTCCAAGCCTTTACCATAGACAGCTTCTTCTTACAGTAGATGAACATACAACCTTTGGTATTGACAGATCCTATGATGGAGAAATCTCATTTGGACCTGAACAGGATATGACTTGGGATATGGAGGATAAAAAGTTTGTAATACAGGGAGTTCCTAATATTACCGATGTCACAGAGTTTCCGCTCGTAGTAACATTGCCACAAGCAGGTCCGATTACTATAGGAATAGATGCTCTTGAAAATGTTGATACAGAAACAACCACAGTATATCTTAAAGACCGTATTCAAAATACAGTGACAAATTTATTTGAAGGCGATTATCAAACGACACTAGAAGCAGGGGATCACTACAATCGTTATTTAATTGTGTTTAGAACGGATACAAATGAGGATGAATCAGAGGAAGAGGAAGAAGAAACCGAAGAGGAAGAAACTGAAGGAGAAGATACAGACTGGGACGATGATGAAGCTGATTGGGAAGAAGATACCGATTGGGAAGAGGAAGAGGAAGGTGAAACCTCTGACACTGACGATAACACCACTGAAAACGGTGAAACTTCTGATACTGATGAAAATACTACAGAAGAAGATGGCGAGACCTTAGGTGTTACAGATGAAGAAAGTACAACCAGCCTTATCGTTGGATATAGTTCGCAGCAAAAAGTGATTACGATTACAAAAAGCAATCTTAACAACATACATAAAGCAACCTTATTCTCTGTCTTGGGACAAGTGATACAGCATTGGAAACCAGAATTAGGAACAGATACATTGCAATTACCAGTATCAAGTGTGAGTAAAGGTGCCTATATTCTTCGGTTAGAAACCGATAAAGGCTTATTTACAGAGAAACTAATTATTCATTAATAATTGCTATACAGATGAACAAAAGATGTCTCTAGTGATAGAGGCATCTTTTGTTTTATAACTCTTTTTTTTGCAAAATAAATGGCTTTTTATACGCTTTCGCGAAAGCGTATACAGAATATATAAACAATACATGCTGTATGTGATTTTCTAAAGAGAAATTTCCAAACGTGTTTTTTTTGATTGCAAGGTATTTTGATACAAAGTCTATAGCGATCTATTATATGGATACATTTTTAGAGATTTTTTTTGAAAATGCAAGCTATATGAGATGTAGCCGACATACTCGTTAATTTATCTATCTTTGTGATTCAATAAAATTATATGCGCCCTTCAGTAATATCTGCTATTAATACAAATTTAAACAATGCCATTTCTTTAATCGATGCTATAGATATAACAGTCTATACGGATGCTTCTGTAGGTCCTTATTACAGTAGTATTGGATCACATATACGACATGCGTTAGATTTCTTTGATTGTATTATAAACGGGATACAGGAAAATGACATTGATCTAACTGCCCGTAAGAGAGATGAAGTGATTTCTGCAAACCCAGAAGCTGCAAAAAACCATATACGAGAGATACAACAACAACTAACCTCTTTTATAGATGTAAATACAGATTATTTACTACACGTAACTGATAACTTGGGAAGTGGGAAGGTGACGATTATGTATACGCTAGAGAGTATTTTAGCTCAAGCAAATACACATGCAACGCATCATTATGCGATTATAAGTTATATGCTACAAACACTTAATGTAGAAGTTGTGATTCCTGGTTTTGGGTATAATCCATCTACGCCAGTGCCTAAAAGAGAAGGAATTTAATAGTTAAAATTTAGATGTTCATTTGAGTGGGTTTACAACACTAATCGGATGAAAAAACACGTTGAATTATGCGAATTCTCTTATCTCAATTGAGCTTAATTAGCAGTTTAATTGTCATTAGTTATACTTATTTTATGTATAATAGCATTGGAGAAAAGCAATTAGCAGTGTATCTTCTTCTTTTTGTTTTTGGCTTTTGTTTTAATGAATTTTTAAAAAATAAAATAATAAAAGTAGCATGTGTCGTCGTGTATTCTATAGTATATAGTCTTCTTAGTTTTATAGAGTTTGTACATGCCCATCTTTTTAATTCTAAAATAACAGTATCCACAATTTCTATTTTTCTTGAAACCAATGCTTCTGAGGCTGGAGAGTTTCTACATACATATATAAATGGAATTCACCTCACTGTTGCTTTTCTACTCGTAAGTGCACTAATCATCACATTCGTATTTTGGCTAAAGCAATCCAGTTATACTCTTTTTACTAAGAAATTAGTTGTCAATAAGAACATCTTAATCCTTAGTCTTTTGGTTATTTTATTGGCAGGTGTTTTTGTGTTAAGAAAACAATTTCTCCCGTTTCAAATTGCTAAAACAGTGGAGAATTATCAGTATCAAAAGAGCATCATTGAATCTGTGAATGTAACTCCCGAAGGAAGTTTTGAAGATGTAACTTCTCCCGCTACGTCAGATAAAGAGGTGTATGTGCTTGTCATAGGGGAGTCAACCACGAGAAGTCATATGTCATTGTATGGTTATTCTAGGGAAACTAATCCATTACTAGCACAAAGGAAAGAGCAACTCCTTATCTATAAAGACGTAATAGCGCCTCATACGCATACCATTCCTGCGCTTGGGAAAGCCCTTACATTAGGGAATTACGAGGATCCTACTGATAAATACAATAGCACCATCATTCAGTTATTTAATAAAGCAGGCTTTAAGACCTACTGGGTTTCAAACCAGAGGCCTGTGGGAGTGTATGAAACCTCTACTAAGATAATTTCTAGAAACAGTGCTGTAAGTATTTATACAGATGTATCTGAAGGAGCTTTTGATGGGAAGGTTATAGATCCTCTGATACATGTTTTGAAGGAAGAGCATCCTAAAAAATTGGTCGTTATTCATCTTATGGGGACACACTTTGCGTATAATAATAGATATCCCGAAGATTTTACTATTTTTTCTGATGAGCCTGAGACTCTTTTTAAGAACAAGAAGGCCTTTCAGGCAATAAATGAATATGATAATGCTGTTCTTTATAATGATTATGTGGTTAATGAAATTATAAGCGAGGTTGAAAAAACAAATTCAAAAAGTGTTGTTTTGTATCTTTCAGATCATGGAGAAGAAGTGTATGAAACGCTTAATAAAAATGGACATACGGAGACCAACGGATCTAAGCCTATGTATGATATTCCGTTTATCCTTTGGCGTTCTAAAAAGTTCTTAGAAACTTCAGAAGATCTTACAGTCGAATTAGACCGTCCCTATTCCTCAGAAGATTTACCTTATAGCTTAGCGAACTTGGCTGGTATTAAATTTAAGCGATATGTAAAAGAAAAAAGTATTTTTAATGCCGAGTTTACAATAAAAGATAGGATGATTCTAAATAATAAACCCTATGAAGAGATCTTTAAAAAAGAGTAGTATCGTACTAGTAGGTATAGGCGTATTATGTTGGTTTGCGGCGGTGTATGTGCTCAATAACCAGGATGCTTTTTTCGATACAATGTATTCAGATAAAATGTGGGTGCATAGAGTGAATTCTGTAGAAAAACTCAGCGAGGTTCAAGACACCTATGTAGGTGTTGAGCTTGATCTTGTGTATAAGTTAGAAGATAGCATTTTTGATGTCAATCATCCTCCAGCACCTTCTACAGGTTTGAATTTACATGATTATTTAGGAAGTATTCAAAACCCTGCAGAGCAAAAATTATGGCTCGATTACAAAAACCTAGATGCAGAAAATGAAGCAAGCTCATTGTCTAGACTTCAAGCGCTTTGTGATCAATATGGAATCCCAACCCAGCATATTATTGTAGAGTCCATGTCGCCAGAATACTTAGGCTCTTTTTCTAAAGCAGGATTTAAAACCTCTTATTATTTACCTCGAATTGCGGGATTATCAGGTGATCAGAAAGAGGTGTTGATGCAAGAAATCAATAAAAGTGTAGCCGATTATTCGATACATTATATATCAGCAGATAAGATACATTTAGGTGATTTGAAAACCCTTTTTCCAGAAAAAGAAATACTGACTTGGATTGCCAATAAAGAGGCAGATAATGCATCCTTTTGGGAGTTAAAAAAAATGTACAATAAATTTATTAGAGCCCGAAAAAAATATGCAGTACTATCTGATCCTCAGATAAAAATTGTCTTATATAGTTACAAAGCGAAGGAAGGTAACTACTAGATTATTCGTCAAACAGCGCTCTCATGAGCGTCTTAATCCCTTTGAAGCCAAAATAGATAGCGGCTATTAAACAAATAATGCCAATTCCAAGTACAGGGATGAAAAGAGGGTGGTCTTGGTTTTTAAAAGAAGAATTGAGAATAAGAGGCGCCGTAATCAGCAAGGCCAATGTACCTCCCATTATTTTGATTCCTTTCAAAAGGGTTTCTTTATTTGTGCTCATAGTTATCTATTGCATTACGTACACTCCCATATTTGAGAAGTAGTTCATTTGCTTTCTGTTCTTCGATATGCAGTGCATCCATAATCATACGCGTGCCTCGAGCAACTAATTTATGATTGCTTAATTGCATATCGACCATTTTATTGCCTTTTACTTTTCCAAGCTGAATCATGGTGGCTGTAGAAATCATATTAAGCACTAGTTTTTGCGCGGTTCCTGCTTTCATACGAGAGCTCCCGGTGACAAATTCGGGCCCTACAATTACTTCAATAGGATAGACCGCTGTTTGTGAAAGCGGACTGTCTTGATTACACGTGATACATCCAGTACCTATATGGCGAGTATTACACATTTCTAACGCTCCGATCACATAGGGTGTTGTTCCAGAGGCTGCAATGCCAATAACAAAGTCATTTTTGGAGATGTTATGCTCCTCTAAATCTTTCCAGCCTTGTTCTTTGCTATCTTCAGCAAACTCTACGGCATTGCGTATCGCAGGGTCTCCTCCCGCGATCAATCCAATCACAAGGTCATGAGAAACACCAAAAGTAGGTGGGCACTCTGAGGCATCGACTACGCCTAGACGTCCACTAGTTCCCGCGCCTAAATAAAATAAACGCCCCCCATTTTTTAGTCTTGCAACCACTTGATGGATCAGCGCTTCAATTTGAGGTAAGGCTTTCTCTACGGCGAGTGGAACTGTCTTGTCTTCAGTGTTTATGTGAGATAATAGATCAGACACAGACATATTTTCCAAATGGTCATAGTGAGAATCTTGCTCTGTCGTTTTAGTAAATGCCACGTTTGTTTGGTTTAAGGTTCAAAAATAAGAATTAAAGGTTGACTTTTGGGTGTGTGGCTGAGAACGCTTTCGCGAAAGCGTATAAAAGATATTCGAAATCCTTGTGTATGCCTGTAAAACAGTTATTTATAATCAATTTGAAATTTTAACGTTTCAAGTTGTTATTCTATCACACTAATGTTAACTTTGTGTTACGTAGTATATGTATTGTTAATATGAGTAATCTTATAGATGTTGTTGATTCTCTAGAGCACAGAATTAGTACTTTATTGAAACGCTATCAGGCGCTTAAAGAAAGACACGAACTTCTAGAGGGAACTATCGCATCACTAGATGATGAGAATAAAAACCTCAAAGATGCTATAGAAGAAAGACAAAAAGAGATTCATACACTCAAAACAGCAAACGCATTACTAGGCAGTAACGATTATAAAAGGGAAACCAAGCTCAAAATAAATACTTTAATCAGAGAGATAGATGCTTGTATGGTATCACTTTCTGAATAAAAGGAAATTTTATGTCTGAAAAGCTTAAAATTAAATTGTCTATAGCAGATCGCGTGTATCCGCTTACCATCCCTGTGCAACAGGAAGAGGGTTTACGTAAAGCCGCCAAAGAAATAGACGCCATGATTAAACAATTTGAGCAAAGTTATGCCGTTAGAGATAAACAGGATGTACTGGCGATGTGTGCCTTGCAATTTGCATCTCAGGCGACCCAAAAAAATATAGATAAAAACTCAAATCAAGAAGAAATTACAGAACGCCTCAAAGCGTTAAGCCTTCTTCTCGATGAGCAATTATAACGTTCTTTACATACAGCATATTACTGCCTGCATTGGTCTTTTTTTGATAAACTCAACAGATATTTTTTTGTAAAGAGTGAATCTGGATTGTAAAAGCGCGCCGTCTTCGTCACGGATTCTTGATCAGTCCTCTAGCTCTAATCCTTTTATTTAGGAGTTTATACAAAAACCCAACTAATGCAGGCTTTTTTATACCCTAATTTTAGGGAATAACCAACGCAAAAGGTACTGTGTAGTGCCTTTAGTATTAACCATTGTATTACTCTTTTTAGAAGAGTATCGATATATAAAACCGTTTATGGAAGATAATTTACTCCCTATTATTGTGGGTGTTGTAGCCCTTATTATTGGGTTTCTTATTGCAAAATTACTAGAACGTAACAATGCTTCTCAAGTAATTAAAAATGCAAAAAAGAATGCCCAAAGCATTATCAAAGAATCAAAAATAGAGGCCGAATCCACAAAGAAAGAAAAGATACTACAAGCAAAAGAAAAATTTATAGAGCTTAAGTCCGAGCATGAAAAAGTGATTCTGAACCGTGACAAAAAAATGTCCGAATCAGAAAAGCGAACTAGAGATAAAGAGTCTCAGGTGAGTAGTGAGCTTTCGCGAAATAAAAAACTAAACCAAGACTTAGAAAATAAAGTTAAAGATTACAACAACCGGGTAGCGTATCTAGAGAAGAAGCAATCTGAAATTGATAAAATACACCAAAGTAAAGTACAACAACTAGAGGTGATTTCAGGACTCTCTGCCGATGTTGCCAAAGAGCAACTTGTAGAGTCACTTAAAGAACAAGCAAAAACCGATGCCATGGCACACATTCAAAGTGCTATGGAAGAGGCTAAGATGACTGCTGAGCAAGAAGCAAGGAAGATTGTGATCAATACCATACAGCGTATAGGAACAGAAGAGGCTGTTGAAAACTGTGTCTCTGTTTTTAACCTTGAAAGTGATGACGTAAAAGGACGTATCATTGGTAGAGAAGGCCGTAACATACGTGCTATTGAAGCAGCCACAGGCGTAGAGATTATCGTAGATGATACCCCAGATGCCATTATCTTATCATGTTTTGATAGTGTGCGTAGAGAGATTGCTCGATTATCATTACACAAACTCGTAACTGATGGTCGTATCCACCCTGCTCGTATTGAAGAAGTAGTTCGCAAAACAACCAAACAGATAGAACAAGAAATTGTAGAAGTCGGAAAACGTACCGTTATCGATCTTGGTATTCACGGATTACATCCAGAATTAATCAAGGCCGTTGGACGTATGAAATACAGATCTTCGTACGGACAAAACCTATTACAGCATAGTAGAGAAGTAGCTAAACTATGTTCTGTGATGGCAGCAGAACTAGGAGTCAATCCAAAACTAGCGCGTAGAGCAGGATTATTACATGATATAGGAAAAGTACCCGATACAGAAACAGAAACGCCTCACGCAATTTTAGGAATGCAATGGGCAGAGAAACATGGCGAAAAACCAGATGTATGTAATGCGATTGGGGCTCACCATGACGAGATAGAGATGACATCCTTATTATCACCTATTGTCCAAGTATGTGATGCGATAAGCGGCGCACGCCCTGGAGCGAGACGTCAAGTGTTAGATTCATATATACAACGTCTGAAAGACCTAGAGGATATTGCCTTTGGTTTTGGAGGAGTGAAGAAAGCGTATGCGATTCAAGCAGGTCGCGAACTCCGTGTGATTGTAGAAAGTGAAAAGGTAAATGACGAAAAGGCAGCAGCACTTTCTTTTGAGATTTCTCAAAAAATACAAACAGATATGACGTATCCAGGTCAAGTGAAAGTAACCGTGATACGAGAAACAAGAGCGGTTAATATTGCTAAATAGCAAATAGAATCCTACTTTTTAAAATTATTCTAACCCTGAATACATCAAGTATTCAGGGTTTTTAATACCCAAGAGTTTTATCGTCTTTTAATTCTAAATTCAAGATGTACTAAGTATCTTTGCAATCTCAAAAAACCTGTATGGATTACGCTGAAAATATATTAGGAACCATAGGAAATACACCTATGGTAAAAATGAATAGACTTACGGAAGCACTACCTTGTCTTGTCTTAGCAAAATATGAAACCTTTAACCCTGGAAATTCTGTAAAAGACCGTATGGCATTACAGATGATAGAAGATGCAGAGGCGGCGGGTATTCTTAAACCCGGTGGCACTATTATAGAAGGAACTTCAGGAAATACAGGAATGGGGTTAGCGCTTGCTGCAATCATAAAAGGATATAAAATGGTCTGTGTGATCTCAGATAAACAATCCAAGGAAAAGATGGATATCCTACGTGCTGTAGGAAGTGAGGTGGTTGTGTGTCCTACAGATGTAGAACCTGATGATCCGAGATCTTATTACTCAACGTCAAAAAGATTGGCTGAAGAAACCCCTAATAGTTGGTATGTCAATCAGTATGATAATCCTTCTAACTGTAAAGCACATTTCAATAGCACAGGCCCTGAAATATGGGAGCAAACGGATGGAAAAGTCACTCACTTTGTAGTAGGTGTAGGAACCGGAGGGACCATATCTGGTGTTGGGAGTTATCTTAAAATGAAAAATCCTAATGTGAAAGTTTGGGGAATCGATACTTATGGGTCTGTATTTAAGAAATATAAAGAAACCGGAATCTTTGATGAAAACGAGATCTATTCGTACATCACTGAAGGTATTGGAGAAGATATTTTACCGCTCAATGTCAACTTTAGTATTATTGATGGATTTACCAAAGTAACAGATAAAGACGCCGCAGTTTACACACGCCGACTAGCAAAAGAAGAAGGCATGTTTTTAGGTAATTCTGCAGGAGCTGCTGTCAAAGGATTATTACAACTCAACGAAGAAGGGACATTTGGGCCAGATGATGTCGTGGTGGTACTATTTCATGATCATGGAAGTCGTTATGTTGGAAAGATGTTTAATGATGAATGGATGCGTGAACGTGGTTTCTTAGATGAAGAAGTAACCGTAGCAGAAGATCTCATTAAGGGGCATATCGATAAGCCTTTAATTACAGTAAAAACAGAAGAGCTGGTGTCTCACGCGATTGAGCGTATGCGTGATTATAAAATATCGCAAATCCCAGTAGAAGATACAAGCGGGTTTGTAGGAAGTGTCGATGAAGCTGATTTGTTTAGAGCTTATATGGAAGATCAAAACATTGCAGACACCCCTATAAAGGACGTGATGGGCGCTCAATATCCTGTAGTCAACCGAAAAGCACCCATTGCAGAGGTGTCAAAATTGATTACCAAAGAAAACAATGCCGTATTGGTGGATTTGGGCGATAACAAATATCATATTATCACAAAACATGATATCATAAGTGCTATTTGATAGGTTTGAAATATTTATTTTGAACCCATCATGGAGTAGGTCATTCCTATGCTTAACTCGCTGAAATCAGCTTGTCCAGCATTTGCCTTGATATTTACTCCAATAAAGTAGTTGTATGCGGTACTATTTTCGGTAGACTTTACATAGTACCGCATACCTAATCTACTAGTGATGGCTTTTTTAAGCCTGTAGTCACCATTAAATTTACCTCCATAAATATAAACTTTTTCAGGACCATTCGGTGTTTCTTCTATGGTGCTAAATGTTTGACTTAAAAGCCGTTCTACTTCGTAAAAAGGCTTGTGGATATTATATCCTGCATCCGCTAGAATACTTATATGATTTAAAAGTATTTCTCCTTGGATAAAGACACCAAAATTTGTTGAATATCTAAAAGGAGCCTCTCTGAAATTAGAATAGGATTCCTCTATGAGTTGTTCGTTATTACGTATGTAATCATTAAAGTGATCATAAAACCGATAGAAAGAGCCAATACCTACTTTAAATGTATTGTTATATACTTTTGATCCTGCTATAGAAATAGAATATACACTTTTCTTTACGTTAAACTGATCAGAAAGCACTTGAAAGCCAAGACCAATATTTGATTCCAGCACATAGTAAGATGATTTTTGATACTTAGGCATTTCTACTTCCTTTGCCTCTTGGGTAGGTTTTCTTTTTGCGTATTCGTATTCTATGCTTGTGCTTAGCATCAACGCATTGAGTCCTCTGTTGGGTAATTTTGTATGCCCGTTGGAATAATGAAAGTATCCTGCTCCAAAATCCCAATGAAGATGATCGTATTGTATGAGATTGTATTTTAAAAAAAGTTTGAAAGACCAGTTGAGATTTGTTGTAATAATATCTAGCTCTTTATCAAAAGGAGGTTTATTAGAACCATTTACAAAAGCAGCGCCTAAACTAGCATGTATTTTGAATCTGTTATTTTTAAAAGGGCTATACTCTATAAAAGGCATGGCTGTAAAAGCGTATCCAATATCATGAGTTTTTTGAAAATCTATAACTCCAAGGCTGATTCCTGTTTTTGGATGTTTTAAGCGATATGCCCACTCATCAGGATTGTTATTATGAAACATCCCAAAATGTACAAATACCCCTTTTCCTGTATACGATTTTTCGGCTGTATCTGTTACGGGTACTGAATACCCTATTAAATACTCTCCAGAAACAAAGTGCGAAGGGTCAGAATTGTTTTCTGCGTGTTGTGCATATGCTACAGAAACTAAGAAAAATAAAAAAAAGGTAGTTTTCAAAAAATGATGGGTAGGATTAGATAAGTAGGATTATTTTCAAGGTGCCAAAAGAAAGCCTTTTTTGTTAGATACTATAATTTTATCCTAGTATTTTTTCACATAACTCCCATTGATTTTGTGTGCAAGTCGTCTAAATTTCACCTATATTTATTGATAATTAAGAGATTAACATCTAAATGTTTAATGACAGGTATGCGTGAAGATTTTTTGCATTATTTATGGAAATATAAAAAGTTTGCTTTCGCGAAAGCAAAAACAACCACAAATACTGCGATTACGATCACTTCGCTAGGAGCGCACAATCATCTGGCAGGGCCTGATTTTTTTAATTCCCGATTGCGTATAGGTGCGCAGGAATGGGCTGGAAACGTAGAAATTCATATCAAATCCTCCGATTGGTACGCACATGGCCACGAAACTGACCCAGCGTATGATAATGTCATACTTCATGTCGTTTGGGAGCATGATGTCGACGTTTTTAGAAGCGATAATAGTGCGTTACCGACATTACAGCTTAAAGACTATGTAGATAAAGAAGCATTAGAACGATATACAGCCCTTTTTGAAAATCAATCCAAAAAATGGATCAATTGCGAAGCAAAATTACCCGATGTTCCAGATCACATTTGGAATCATTGGCAAGAACGTTTGTATTTTGAACGTTTAGAACGGAAAACAGAAACCATACAAGAAATCGTAACACAGTCTAAAAATGATTGGGAAGGTGTTTTGTTTATGATGTTACTACGTGCTTTTGGCACACGTGTCAATGGCGATTCTTTTCAATCATTAGCAGCGCACTTAGATTTTAGTGTGATCAGGAAATGTGCCCAAGAACCTTTTCGGCTCGAAGCTTTACTATTAGGCGCAGGGGGATTGCTTCCAGAAGACAGTGTAGATAGTTATGTGTTGCAATTGCAAGGAGAATATGAGTTTGTACAACACAAATTTCAGATAGATACACAAGGGATTTTACCCATTCAGTTTTTTAAATTACGCCCCGATAATTTTCCTACCATCAGACTATCACAAGTCGCGATGCTGTATAATACGACCCCAGGACTTTTCCAAAAATTAATGGAAGTAACCCATTTAGATGAATTTTATGAGATACTACAAGTCCAAGCCTCCACTTATTGGGATACTCATTATTCATTTGCAACCTCTCAAAAAAAGAGAGTCAAAAAAATGTCCAAAGCATTTATCGACTTGTTACTCATTAATACGATTATACCTATAAAATTCGCGTACAGTCAATATATCGGAAAAGACCAAACAGCTACTATTTTAGATTTTATCACCGCCATACAACCTGAGCAAAATAGCATCATAAAAAAATACAATACCATCCGTCCCAAAGCAGAAAATGCAATGCAATCCCAAGCACTCATACAATTAAAAAAAGAGTACTGTACGGCGCATAAATGCTTGCAATGCAGTGTCGGAAATTGGTTGATAGGAAAATAATATGTAATGTGTCAGTATCGGTTGCTTGAGTGTTGCTTTTTGCAGCCAATCCTCAAATGAATAGCAATTAGATCTTAGGATTAATAGCAATTAGGTCTTATGTCTTAGTTGGACGCCTCAAACTTCCTCAACGCTTCAAACATATGTCTACACCTGGCTTTATAGGCAGCACTTCCCTTGGCGTAATCGTCTTCCATAATGCGTTTGAGTTCAGGGTGGATCCAATCGATTTCTGTGCCTAATAAAAACAAAGAGGTAAGTGTATACGCCTTTACCGCTACTTTCTGTTCGGTAATGAGCCAGTCAAATCCTGCTTCGGTGATGCGCTCTTTGTGAAGGGATGTTAGCTGTTTGATGGTTTGTGGATGTTTCTTTTTATAATACGATAATGTAAGATACTCACAAATCTTTGCTACAGGCCGTAATGCTGAATCTTGATAAACCGTATGCATTTTTTCTGTAAACAGATCCAAATACGGAAAGAGTATTGTGATATTTGTTTTACAAACAAATTCTAATAACCATCCTGCTCTATTAGAGATGGGATCATCTACTTTAAATAAAATCTCCAATATATGCGGCATGAGCGCTGGCGTACTGATCACTAATTGTGCATAGTATGCGCGTTTTTCTCGACTATGATTTACATAGTTAAGTTGGTCGTATAGTTCTTGGTAGGTCACGGCTTTAGTTTACTACGATAAAAATAGCAAATGTATGTGAACTCGCAATGTCCCTCAGAAAAGTATTAGCTATCTAGTGTTTTTAGTAATGTGTCTACCACTTTGGGTACTCCTACAGTAGCAGTCTCGGCATGAACCGTAAGGTTTGCTCGCGATGCGATGGCAGGTTTAGGATCTACAAAATGTATGACAGCTGTTAGCTTTGCATAATCAATAAGACTTGCCGCTGGATATACCTGCATAGAGGTTCCTATAATGATAATATAGTCTGCTTGGCTTACAAGATGCGCCGCAGGCTCTAATAGCGGAACCATTTCTCCAAACCAAACAATATGCGGACGTAACTGAAAATTATGTTCGCAAAAATCACCCACACAAAGATCCTCTTTCCAGTCGAGAATAAGCTCCTCATCAAATGTGCTTCGAACCTTTAATAGCTCCCCATGTAAGTGTAATACATGAGAACTTCCTGCTCTTTCGTGCAAATCATCTACATTTTGAGTAATAATATGTACGTCATAGTCAGTTTCTAAATCGACCAAGGCTTTGTGTGCTATATTCGGGACAACTTCCAATAATTGGCGTCTTCGTTGGTTATAAAAATCTAAGACCAATTCCATATTATCCGTCCAACCCTGAGGTGAGGCGACTTGCATCACATCATGACCTTCCCATAAGCCGTTAGAATCTCTAAATGTTTTTAAACCACTTTCGGCGCTAATACCCGCGCCCGTAATAACCACAATACGTTCCTTTTTCATACGACTTCTTTGCTCAATAATCGAGATGTAAATGCTCCGAGGAGTACCTCGAAATCAAATGTTTTGCTCTTTAAACGACCTCGTGGGCTTTCCAGAGGTAGTTTATTTAAAAGTACAGTATCTTTACTTCGCAAACAATACCCATGGACCATAATTTGTTACATTACTTACAATCATTTCTAACAGAAAGACGTAGAGAGCTCTTTGATCGTGTGTTGTTAGAACGAACAAATCACATCACCGTCGCCGTTGAGGACGTCTATCAATTACACAACACAAGTGCTGTGATACGCAGTTGTGAATCTTTTGGTGTACAAAACCTTCACGTGATTGAAGAGGTGAATGTAAAACGTATAGACAGAGAGATTGCCATGGGTGCTCAAAAATGGGTAGATGTGCATAGACACACCAGCGCCAAAACCTGTATACAATCACTGAAAGCGCAAGGCTATCGTATTGTAGCCACCACACCACATCAAAAAGCACATCGTTTGGAAGATTTTGATACCACTCAGAAAGCAGCTATTTTCTTTGGGAGAGAAACTCAAGGATTGAGTGATGAGGTGCTAGACGCTGCCGATGATTTTATATACATTCCGATGGTGGGTTTTACAGAAAGCCTGAATATTTCGGTCTCTGCAGCCATTACGCTTCAGCATGTAATGACACGGTTAAAAGCGTCTGATGTTTCTTGGCAATTGTCAGATTCGGAGGTGTTTGAAAAGAAACTCGAATGGACTAAGAAAATGATCAAAGATGTAGATCGTATTATCGAGCGCTGGGAGGAAGATCAAAAAAAATAGCCTATCTGTACTTAGTTTTCTACAGAAGTAGGGATTCTTGCTGTGACCGCTTTCGCGAAAGCGTACCCAACCTAACTCCTTTTGTTATTTTAAAATCTTTTTAATTAGAATCTGTAATTAGTAGGGTTAGGAGTAGACTTAGGGGTAAAATAATTATCATATGACACTTACAGAAGAACTTAAAGCATTTGCAGACAATAGTGTAAAGCGCCATCCTGGTGCTGCTCAAGAGACCATGAGAAACGCCATAGCACAATTGGAAGCTACTGATATTTTAGAAAACGCAACCAAAACAGGCGATCAATTCCCTGACGTTACATTACCCAATGCAAAAGGAGAAGACATTACGTTGAGTGACCTTTTAAAAGAAGGCAAAGTCGTGCTTACTTTTTATAGAGGTGGTTGGTGTCCGTATTGTAATATTGCGCTCAAAGCATTGCAGCAGGCATTGCCAGAAATAACCAAAAAAGGGGCAACCCTTGTGGCCATTACGCCAGAATCACCCGATAATACGCTGAGCACGCAGGAAAAAAACAAACTGGATTTTGAAGTGTTGACCAGCGAGAATAACGAATTAGCACGTTCTTTAGGATTGGTATATCAATTGCCAGACAGCTTGGTAACACTCTACACTAAATTTGGAATAGATTTAGTAGAAAGTCAAGGAAATAACGCCAACGAATTGCCTATCGCAGCAACATACATCATTGAACAAAATGGAGAAATCAGCTATCACTTCCTAGCGGAAGATTATAAGTTGAGATCAGACCCAAATGATATAATTTCAGCACTTTAAGAAGGTTGTTAATTAAATAAAAGAAGCTTTCCCTACTAGGGAAGGCTTTTTTTATGAGCGAATCTCTCATTTTTGTTTAACTTTAAGGGAATAACCAATACCAAATATCCCTATGATGATTCTTATTTATGTGATAGCAACCCTGCTTGTGGTTGTTATTATTTTAGCAGCCGTGGCGCCAAAAAGCTATGACGTTAGTAGAAGTATTTTGATAGATAAGCCTAAGGAAATCGTATTCCCGTATTTGAAAATGATCAAAAATCAAGACCATTGGTCGCCTTGGAAACAGAAAGACCCAAACATGGTGCAAAAATTTAAAGGAACAGATGGGGAGATAGGGTTTAAGGCTTCTTGGAAAGGAAATAAAGAGGTAGGAGAAGGGAGTCAAATGATTAAGGATATGGTAGAGAATGAGCGTATAGATACCTATATTATTTTTTTGAAACCATTTAAATCTGAAAGTGATGGGTATTATACGTTAGAAGATGCGGGTCCAGGGCAAACAAAAGTCGTTTGGGGTTTTAAAGGCAAAAATAAATTTCCAGCAACACTATTCATGCTTTTTTATAATATGGATAAGGTGGTTGGAAAAGATTTTGAGGAAGGACTTCAAAGTCTCAAAAAAATATTAGAAGCATAAACGATGGAAATGAAATTAAATTGGTTTGAAGTCCCCGTAACAGATATGCAACGTGCAGTATCTTTTTATGAGGCAGTATTTGGTATTAAGATAGCTGTGCAAGATTTTGGAGGTGTACTTATGGGTTTTTTTCCAAGGCCTTCGAATGTTGAGGCTGCTTCTGGCGCATTGATGAAATATGAATCGTATGTTCCTAGTCAAGAGGGAGCTTTACTCTATTTTTTTGCTGATGATATTACAGCCTGTTTAGAACGGGTTAGTACCGCTGGAGGGAAAATAGTGCAAAACAAAAGACAAATAAGCGAAGAGCATGGATTTATGGGTGTTTTTATAGACTCAGAAGGAAATAGGGTCGCATTGCATAGTACACATTGATAGG